>NZ_JBEZXE010000004.1:0-264814 GCF_040637885.1 Kitasatospora sp. NPDC028055
GCGGGCGGGGGCGGGGGGCCCCCCCCGGGGGGGGGGGGGGGGGCCCGCGGGGGGCGGGGGGGGGGGGGCCGGCCCCCCCCCGGGGGGGGGGGGGGGCCCGCCCCCCCCCCGACTGGGGGGCGTGACGGGCCGCAGTTGGGTACGGGATTGGTCCGCTTGTTCCAATGACCTGCACCGTTCCGAGGACCGGCGTCAACTACGCGTACCGCCATCTGGCACCAGCCGTCACCCGAGCGGACAATACGGGGCATGTCGCGCCGCACCGGCACCGCCGGCCCAGTCCCGAGCACGGCCCCGACGGACGCCCGGGAGCCGCACGCACCGCACCGCTACCGGGCGCGGCTCGCCGCGCTGGCGGCCGGAGCCGTACCGGTGGTCGCGTTCCCGGCACCCGGGCAGGCCTGGCTCGCCTGGGTCGCGCTCGTCCCCGGGCTGCTGCTCGCCCAGCGGGCACCGTCGGGGCGGGAGGCGGCGGTGCGCGGGTGGTGGTTCGGGGCGGGGTTCATCCTCACCGCGATGTACTGGCTGGTCCCCTCCGTCGGACCGGCGCTGCCCGTACTCGCCGTACTGTTCGGGGCCCTGCAGGCGCCGGTCGGGTACACGGTGCACCGCCTGCTGGGCCCGCCGGTCACCACCCGCCGGGCCCTGCTCGCCCTGCTGGTCCTCCCCGCGGTCTGGGTGGGCACCGAGTACGCGCGGTCCTGGCACGCGCTCGGCGGACCGTGGGCCCTGCTCGGCGCCACCCAGTGGCAGCATCCGGCCTTCCTCGGGCTGGCCGCGGCGGGCGGGATCTGGCTGGTCAGCGCCGCGGTGGCGGCCGTCAACACCGGAGTGCTGATCATCCTGACGGCGGTGCCCGCGCGGCCCCGGGCGGTCGCGGCCCTGGCCACCGTCCTGGTGCTGGCCGCCGGACCACTGCTGTTCGCGCTGCGCCCGGCGCCGGTCGGGGCCGGGGCGGTCACCGTGGCGCTCGTCCAGCCCGGCGTCGTCGAGGACCCACAGGCCCGCTTCGACGCGAGCGTCCGGACCACCGCCGACCTGGTCGGACAGCCGGTCGACCTGGTGGTGTGGGGCGAGAGCAGCACCACCGCCGACCTCGACCGCGACCCGGCCGCCCTGGACGCGCTGCGCCGGCTCGCCGTCACCACCGGCGCCGAGGTGATGGCCGGGGAGGACGCCCGCAAGGCGGACGGGCGGATCTCCAAGGACGCGGTGCTGGTCTCCCCCGCCGGGGTGGTCGACCGCTACCGGAAGATCCGGCTGGTGCCCTTCGGCGAGTACATTCCGCTGCGGCCCGTCCTCGGCTGGATCGCCGGGGTCAGCCGGGCCGCGGGCGAGAACCGGGCCCCCGGCACCGCCTTCCACGTGCTGCCCGCCACCGACCGCTCGGGGCGGCCGCTGCCGGTCGGCGCGCTGATCTGCTTCGAGTCGGCCTTCCCGGACATGGCGCGCACCGCCGCCCGGGACGGCGCCCGGGTGCTGGTGTACCAGTCCTCCACCTCGACCTTCCAGCACACCTGGGCGCCCGAACAGCACGTCTCACTGGCCGCGATCCGGGCCGCCGAGACCGGGCGCCCGGCCGTCCAGGCCTCGCTGACCGGCGTCTCGGCCGCCTTCGACGCCCAGGGCCGGCAGCTCGCCCGGCTCGGCACCGACGGCACCGGCGCGCTGACCGTACGGCTGCCGCTCACCGAACCGGGCACGCTGACCTGGTACGACCGGATCGGCGACGTGGTGCCGCTGGGCGCGCTGCTGGTCACGGCGGGCGCGGGAGCGGCCGACCTGCGCTCGCGCTCGGCCCGCCGGCGCGCGGGCGGACCGGTCGCTCAGGCCTCCCCGCCGTCGGTGTAGACGCCGAACGGGGCGCCCTGGGCGTCGCGCAGGACGGCGATCCGCCGCCCCGGCATGGAGTAGGCGGGCATCAGCACGTCCGCGCCCATGGCGACCGCCCGGCCAACGGTGTTGTCCACGTCGGCGACCGAGAAGTACGGCAGCCAGTGCGGCGCCACCTGCGGCGGGAAGCCGTCGTCCATCACCACCATGCCGCCGAAGTCCTGACCGTCCAGGCCCCACTGGGTGTAGTGCTCGGACTGCGCGACGGACCAGCCGAAGACCGCCGGGTAGAAGGCCCGTGCCCCGGCCGCGTCCCGGGTCGCCAGTTCCACCCAGCCCAGCGAGCCCGGCTCGTTGAACACCCCGGCGCCCGCGAAGGCCCGGGCCTGCCAGAGGATGAGGACGGCGCCGGACGGATCGGCGACCACCGAGAAGCGGCCCAGGTCCGACACGTCGGTGGGCTCCTTGCGGACCTTGCCGCCGGCCGCTTCGGCCCTCGCCGCGGTGGCGTCGGCGTCCGCGACCGCGATGGCGACCGTCCAGGCCGTCGGCTGCTGCGGGGCGTAGCGCGGGGTGACGGCGGCGGCCGCGGCCTCGCCGAGGAACATCTGGGTGTAGCCGCCGTCCTCGGGGCGGACACCGCTCTCGGGGCGCCAGCCGAACAGTTCGGCGTAGAAGTCCCGGGCGGCGGCCGGGTCGTCGGTACCCAGCTCGACCCAGCAGGGGGCATTGGTGGTGACGGAGGTCTGCTTCATGGCTCTCGGCTCTTGACTCTCGGTTGGTGACACTCGGGGGCTCGCGGCTCTCAGGGACTCGGCTCTCGGCTCTCAGTGACTCGCGGGCCGCACTACGGCACTCGGCCCTGATGATTCGTCAAAGATGTTCTTTCTCAAGAGACTTCGAGGACCACCTTGCCGCGCGCATGCCCGGACTCGACCTCGGCGAGCGCCTCGCCGGCACGGCCGAGCGGGTAGCGGCCGGTGACCTGGGGGTCGAGGTCGCCGGCGGCGACCAGGGCGGCGAGGGCGGCCAGGGTCTCGGAGCTGGTCGAGCGGGTGACGTACGCGCCGCCGAGCTCGGCGGCGGTGGCCGGGTCGGCGGTGCTGACCAGCTCGGTCCGGTCGGCCCGGAGACCGGCCACCGCGCGCAGGGCGTCACCGCCAACCAGGTCGAGGATGCCGTCGATGCCGTCGGGGGCGGCCTCGGCGATCCGCTCGGCGACGCCGTCGCCGTAGCGGATCTGCGTCGCACCGAGGGACTCCACGTACGACCGGTTGGCGTCGCTCGCGGTGCCGAGCACGATCAGGCCCTGGCTGCGGGCGAGCTGGGCAGCGGCACTGCCGACACCTCCGGCGATCCCGAGGATCAGCAGCGTACGCCCTGCGCCGAGGGCGAGTTGGCGCAGGGCGTCGTCGGCGGTGGCGACCGAGACGCTGAGCGTGGCGGCCAGGTCGAAGCCGACGCCCTCGGGCTTGAGGGCGCTCAACTCGGCGCGCAGCAGGGTCTGTTCGGCGAAGGCACCGGCGGCGACGAGGCCGAACACCTCGTCGCCCGGGGTGAAGCCGGTGACCCCGGGGCCGATCCGCTGTACCACCCCGGAGGCCTCCTGGCCCATGACGGCGGGGAGTTGGCGCTCGCGGCCGAGGAAGCCCCGGCGGATCTTCCAGTCCACCGGGTTCACCCCGGCGGCCCGGACGGTGATCGCCAGTTGCCCCGGGCCGGGGTCGAGCACCGGGCGGTCGAGGAACTCCTGCGTCTCCGGTCCGCCGTAATCGATGAAGCCGAACGCCTTGGCCATCGGTGATCCCACTCCTCGGATAGCGCCCTGCGGCACCTGCTCCCCCGCCCCAGCATGCGGGGCGCGGCGGGACTGGGCGGGCGCTGGTGGGCCGAACGGGGGCGGGCGAACAAAAGACAGCTGACGGATAACAGATTTCGAAATCTGTTATCCGTCAGCTGTTATCTGTTTTCTGTCATCTGTTAGCTGTTAGCTGTTAGCCGTTAGCCGTTGGCTGTCACCCGTCAGCCGTCAGCTCGCACGGCCCGCGACACCGGGAGCCAGAGCTCCGCCTCCGCGTCGCCCGTCCCCGGGACGAAGCTGGTCCGGAGGATCTCCGGGCCCGGCCGGGTCTCGTACGGGTTGGAGGGGAACCACTGGCTGTAGGTCTCCCCCCACATCTCCTGGAGGGCCTGCGGGTACGGCCCACGGTTGGTGAACACCGCCCAGGTCCCGGCCGGGACGTGCAGGACGTCCAGGTCGTCCGGGACGACGGCGTCCTCGCGCGCCACCACCGCGTGCCAGTAGTCGAGTTCGGACCCCTCCTCCCGGTTGGGCGAGAAGTCGTCCGTCACCGACACGATGCCGAGCGGGTCCTTCGCCGTCAGCGCGGTGATCCGCTCGACGGTCTCCGTGCCCAGTCCCCGGATGAACTCGGCGATGTGCGGGTTGACCCCCAGGTAGATCAGGGGAACCCGGGCCTTCTTCCCGATGATCCGGAACTCCGGCTTCTCCACGATCCGGTACTCCATGCTGCTGCTTCCCTCCACGATGAGTCGGAAGGACATCCGGGGCTGGGAGATGAGCGCCGCACCCTCGCGCCGGGCCTCGCCGGGCCCGACCCCGTGCATCGCCCGGAACGCCCGGGCGAACGCCTCCCCCGAGGTGTAGCCGTAGCTGACCGCGATGTCGAGCAGCGTCCGTCCGCCGTCGAGGACCTCGGCCCCGGCGACGGTCAGCCGCCGGCGCCGTACGTAGTCCGACAGCGGCATCCCGGCGAGCGTCGAGAACAGCCGCCGGAAGTGGTACTCCGACGTCATCGCGATCCGCGCCAGTTCGGCCACGTCGATCTCCTGGTCCAGGCGCCGTTCGATGTGCTCCATCGCCCGGTTCAGATGCTCCAGCACCGCCACCCCGTCCTTCCCTTGCTGATCTCCACCGTAGGAAGGACCCACCTTGCCGTACCCGACGATCGGTGCCCGCTCCGGTCGGGTACCGATCGCCGGACGACCGGCCGGGGCCGGCCGTGACCACGGCTCGGCGCAGGGCTGGGCGCAGGGCTCGGCACAGGGCTGGACGCACGGCTCGGCGCAGGGCTCAGACCAGGCCCTGGGCCAGCATCGCGTCCGCGACCAGTTCGAAGCCCGCGATGTTGGCGCCCACCACGTAGTCGCCCGGGTGCCCGTAGCGCTCGGCGGTGGTGTGGCAGGAGTCGTGGATGTGCTTCATGATCCCGGCGAGCCGCTGCTCGGTGCGCTCGAAGGTCCAGGAGTCGCGGGAGGCGTTCTGCTGCATCTCCAGCGCGCTGGTCGCGACGCCGCCCGCGTTGGCCGCCTTGCCCGGTCCGAAGGCCACCCCGGCCTCCTGGAGGACCCGCACCGCCTCGGGCGTGGTGGGCATGTTGGCGCCCTCGGCGACGGCCAGCACCCCGTTGCGGACCAGGGCGAGCGCGTCGGCCTCGGTCAGCTCGTTCTGGGTGGCGCAGGGCAGCGCCACGTCGCCGGGCACGCTCCACACGCCCGGGCCCTCGACGAACCGCACGTGGCTGCCGCGCAGTTCGGCGTACTCGGAGATCCGCCCGCGCCGGACCTCCTTGACCTCCTTGAGCAGGTCGAGGTCGATGCCCTTCTCGTCCACCACGTAGCCGGAGGAGTCGGAGCAGGTCAGCACCGTCGCGCCGAGCTGCTGGGCCTTCTCGATCGCGTACACGGCCACGTTGCCGGAGCCGGAGACGAGCACCCGGCGCCCGTCCAGGCCGTCGCCTCGGCTGGCCAGCATCTCGGCAGTGAACAGGACGCAGCCGTAGCCGGTGGCCTCGGTGCGGACCTGCGCGCCGCCCCAGCCGAGGCCCTTGCCGGTCAGCACGCCGGCCTCGTAGCGGTTGGTGATCCGCTTGTACTGGCCGAACAGGTAGCCGATCTCCCGGCCGCCGACGCCGATGTCACCGGCCGGCACGTCGGTGTGCTCGCCGAGGTGGCGGTGCAGCTCGGTCATGAAGGACTGGCAGAACCGCATGATCTCGGCGTCCGACCGGCCCTTGGGGTCGAAGTCGGAGCCGCCCTTGCCGCCGCCGATCGCCAGCCCGGTGAGCGCGTTCTTGAAGATCTGCTCGAAGCCGAGGAACTTGACGATCCCGAGGTTCACCGAGGGGTGGAACCGCAGACCGCCCTTGTACGGGCCGAGGGCGCTGCTGAACTCGACCCGGAAGCCGCGGTTGACGTGGATGTCGCCGGAGTCGTCCGTCCACGGCACCCGGAACATCAGCTGGCGCTCGGGTTCGCAGATCCGCTCGATGATCCGGGCGTCGCGGAGCTCGGGGCGGTGGGCGAGCACCGGGGCGAGGGTCTCCAGCACCTCGTGGACGGCCTGGTGGAACTCGGTCTCGCCCTTGTTGCGGCGGACCACGTCCGCGTAGAGCGACTCGATCGCGCGCTGCTCGGCGTCGAGGCGGGGCCGGTCGGCGGCGGGGGCGGAGGCGGGAGTGGTGGCGCGGCTCGTGGGCATCTGATCAGGACCTTCCGTGGTCGTCGGTGGTCGTGCGCGGAGCGTTCCCGTGCCCAGGAAACGGGACGAAGTGTCGCAGTGTCCACGCCTCGGGTCCCGTCCCTTCCACATGCTGGACCGCCGTACGGGAACAGCGGGGGCGGGCGGGGTGTTGTTCGCCTCCGCAGTCACCGTGGTCACCGGCGGTAAGCAGTTGTTCAAATTGGAACAACCGAGTACGGTCGACATCCGACCCGACCGGACCCGTCCGGATCCGGAGCGGTTCACCCCGGTCCACCCCCGATCGTCGGAGGCCCAACCATGCCTCAGCCCGGCTCCGCCACGGTGCGCTCGCACGTGCGCATCCCGCTGACCTTCCCGGACGGCTACCGCGCCGACGCGGAGGTCTCCACCTTCCACGGCCTCGCCGACGGCGCCGAACACCTCGCGCTCGCCCTCGGCACCGTCCCGGACGGCGGAACCCCGCTGGTACGGCTGCACTCCGAGTGCCTGACCGGCGACGTCTTCGGTTCGGACCGCTGCGACTGCGGCCCGCAGCTGCGCGAATCGGTGGAGCGGATCAGCGAGGCCGGCGGCTACCTGCTCTACCTCCGCCAGGAGGGCCGGGGCATCGGCCTCTACAACAAGCTGGACGCCTACGCCCTCCAGGACTCCGGCCTGGACACCTACGACGCCAACACCGCACTGGGCCTGCCCGAGGACGGCCGGGACTACACCGCGGCCGCCCAGATGCTCACCGCGCTCGGCGTCGACGGCATCGACCTGCTGAGCAACAACCCGGACAAGGCCGCCCAGTTGGCCGGACTCGGGATCACCGTCCACCGTCGGGTGCCGACCGGCGTCCACCTGTCCGCGAGCAACGTCCGCTACCTGACCGCGAAGGTGGAGCGGACCGGGCACTCGATCGAGCTCTCCCGACTGGTCGGCTGACCCCCGCGATCGGCGCGAGCCGGTCGGTGCGGGCCAGTCGGTACAGGCCACAGTCGGCGCGCGCCAGGGCCGCCGGACGGCGCGCCGTCAGCCGACGCCGCCCCGCTCCCGCCCACGGACCGCCCGCAGCACCCCGTACGCCGCCAGCGGCAGCGCCACCAGCAGCGCGGCCCAGAAGGCGCCGTGCCCCCACCAGCCCGCGACCGCGCCGAACAGCCCCTCGAACACCGGGATCCGCAGTGCCTCCACCGGCCCCAGCGCGCCGGGCCAGGCGCCCAGGAACAGGGTGCCGAGGATCCAACCGACCAGCAGCACCCGGGCGGTGGCCAGCGTCCCCAGGGTGCTCAGCAACGACACCACGGCCAGCAGGACGACGAACCCCGCCTGGTAGGCCGCACCGGTCTGCCCCGTCCCCCAGGACTCCGGCGTGCGGTGCGGCCCGGTGGCCGCGAGCCGCACCTCGACCGTCGCCCACAGCAGCAGGACCAGCACCCCGGTAGCGGTGAGCGCGAACCGCAGCCGGTCCCGGGTGCCGGCCGGGCCCGTCCGCCACGCCCCGGCAGCCTCCGTCCCCGCACCAGTACCCGAGCCCGAGCCCGAGCCCGAGCCCACACCCGCCCCCGTACCCGAGCCCGCACCCGTACCGGAGCCCGCGACCTGGGCGGCCCGGGCGGCCCGCCGGTCGAGGTCCCGCCAGGCCTCCCGCACCTGCCGCCGGGCCCGCTGGGCGGGCCTCAGCAGCCGGTTGGCCCCCCGCTCGATCAGCACCACGGCCACCACGACCGCCACCACCGCCGCGATTCCGGCCCAACTCCCCATCCCACCCTCGAACATGACCACCCGCTCGGCCACCGGCTGCGGCGCCTCCACGGCCGTCATCGGCGGTCCGAGCCGCAGGTAGCCGATCGTGAGCGCGCCCACCCCGGCCAGCAGCGCCGTACCGAGGCCGACCGCGGCCGGGAAGAAGGCGAGCACGGCGGCCGCCACGAAGGCCGCCCCCAGCTTCCCGACCACCTGCTCGGCCGCCCGCCGCCCGGCGAGGTGCAGCGGCCCGCCGAACAGGTCCGGCGAGAGGTCGAGCCCGTGCCCGGCCTCGACCGGGTAGCGCAGCACCGCTCCCGCCCACAGCAGCAGCCCGAGGCCCACCACCAGCAGGGCCACTGCCGCCACCCGGCGCGGCAGCATGGTGCGGGCGTACGGCCACCAGAGCCGCAGCCGGGCCGCCCGGTCCACCGGCGGCCGGCGGCGCCGCGCCGCCCACAGCCGGGCCACCCGCCCGGGCCGCGCAGCGCCCTCCCGCAGCGCCCCCGGTGCCGCCTCGGGGCGCTCCGCCCGGCCCCGGCCGCGCCGCCGCACGGCCTCCGCGGCGACCAGCGCGGCCCGCCCCGCGACCTGGTCCGGGTCGGCGCCCACCGCCCGCCGCCGCAGCGCCGACCAGCGCCGCCGCACCACGTCCCGCGGGGTGGCCGCCGCCGGGTCGGGGGCCGGCCGCCGGGCCGCCGAGCGCACCGCCGTACGGGCCCCGGCGCCGACCGTCAGCGCCCCGTCCACCACCGCCGACGCGACCAGCGCGGCCAGCTCCGACACCCGTACCGGCAGCGGCAACCGGTGCAGCGCGGCGGGCAGCGGGGAGAGCCGGCCGAGCAGCCGGTGGCGCTCCTCCGGGCGGATGCTCAGCCAGACCGCCAGCCGGTGCTCCTCCTCCCGCTCCTCCGGGCTCAGGCCGCCGTCACCGCGCCGCCCGCCGCCGACCGTCCGGGCCGTACGCTCCACCTCGGCGAGCACCTCCGGGAGCGCGGCGAGGGCGAGCAGCCGGGAGCAGTGCTCACCGGAGCACTCGGGGTGGAAGCAGTGGTAGCGGGCGGCGACGGCCGGGGCACCGCCGCGGACCAGTTCGTCGATGAACGCGGCGCCGTCCGGCTCGGTGGCGACGCGTTCCAGCCCGGCCGGGTCGACCGGCCGGTCACGGTAGTGCGGGACGGCCCCCGGCGCGAAGGCCGCGCCGAGGGCGAGCACCGCGACGCCGGCCACCGCCTCGCGCCGGGAGCCGGGGGCGCGGACCACGTCGGTGAGGTAGTGGAGGTCGAACACGGAGTCCTTGACCTCGTCGCGCAGCCAGTCGCGCAGCCGCTCCGCCCCGACCGCCGCGAGCCAGCGCGCCGCCGCACCGGAGTTGCGCAGCAGCACCTCGGTGAGCCGCACCGGGTCGGTGAACGGGTCGCCCAGGAAGGTGATCGGCCGCAGGGCCTGCCGGCGGCGCCGGATCACCGCCGGGCTGCCGCCGGCCAGCCAGCTGCGGACCTCCGGAGCCGTCCAGCGGTCCTCCGGCTTCTTGGTGAACAGGCCCTGGAGCAGGAGCAGTTGACGCCGGTCGGTGACGGCGGAGAGGTCCACCTCCTCGCCCATGACGAGTTCCAGCTCCAGGTCGTGGTCGGCCGCCCGCTCGCCGTCCGCCGCGACGAACCGGGGCCGGCCGACGAACAGTTCGTACAGCACGTTGCCGAGCCCCCACCAGGGCCCGGCCTCGTGGTTCTTGCCGGCCAGTTGCTCGGGGGCCATGTAGGCGACGGTGACCATCATCGTGGAGGTGAACCGGCGGCTGTCGGTGAGCCGGTCGACACCGCCGAAGTCGGCGATCACGAACTCCCCGGGGCCACGGCCGGGGCGCACCAGGATGTTGGCCGGCTTGAAGTCCAGCGGGTTGCGCTGGATCCGCCGCTGCCAGAACTCCAGCAGCGAGACCAGCTCGTAGACGATCTGCTCGATGGTCCGCGGGTCGGCGTGGGCGCCGCTGCGGCGCAGCGCGGCGACGTGCGCGGAGAGGGTGACGGGCAGGTACTCCATCGCCACCCAGTCGACCGGCACGCCGTGGTGGCGGACGCGCCCGTAGTCGATCAGGTGCGGGACGTGCCGGCGGAAGCCGTCGTTGCGCAGGTGGGCGAGCAGGTCGTGGTCCATCCGCTGGCCGCCGACGGCCACCTTGACCGCGGCGTCGGCGCCGCCGTCGGTGCGCCGGACGTACCAGACGGTGCCCTCCGCGCCGGCGCCCGCCCTGCCCAGCGGGGTGAAGCGGTCGAGCAGGGCGGCGGGGAAGTCGTCCTCGAAGGGGCCGCCGTGGGTGCCGAGACCGCCGCCGGGCGCGGGTCCGCCCGCGGGCGCATGTCCGCCGCCCGGCGTGGGCCCCGGGCCGATGTTGTCCTGCCAGGACGGGCCGTCGGCCGCGGAGCGCGGTCGGCGCACCTCGGTGGCGGCCTCCGGGTCGTGGCGGGGCCCGGGCATCCGCCGGGTGGCGGCCTCGGGGTCGTGGCGGGCCTCCTCCCCGGGCCGCTCCGGGGCTCCGCCCCGCCCGCGCCGCGGGTCCCACGACCCCCGGAACCGGGTGCCCCGCTCCCGGGAGCCCCAGTCGACCCTGGTCCGCGGTGACTCCCCCGGCCGCCCCCGGCGTCCGTCCTCCTCGCCCGGACCACCCGGACCGGCCGGACCACCCGAACCGGCCGGACCCCCGGAACCCCCCGGACCGGAGCCTTCCGTTGCGCCCATCGCGGCGTCCCCCTCCCCCGCTCCCCGGGGCCGGTGCGAAGGCGTTGACCACGGGCGCACCGGTGCCGGGTGGTGATTTTGACGCGCCATCATCCCGCATACCGGGCAGGGCCGCAGGGCGCTTTCCGGAACGGTCCCGGAACCCGTGTCCCGGGCCGGGGTCAGCCCTCCTCGACCGGGCGCCCCTCCGGCTCCTCGACGATCCGGCGGGCGATCTCCTCGGGCCGCACCGGGCGGCCGAAGTGCCACCCCTGTGCCCAGTCGCAGCCCATCCCGCGCAGCCGCTCGGCGTCCTTGCGGGTCTCCACGCCCTCGGCGGTGACGGTCAGGCCCAGCGTGTGCGCCATCGACACCAGGCCGCTGACGATCCGCCACCCGGTGGCGCCGTCCTTCGCCGGGTCGTGCAGGTCGCCGACGAAGGAACCGGCGATCTTGAGCCCGGAGACCGGCAGGTCGCGCAGGTAGGCGAGGTTGGACCAGCCGGTGCCGAAGTCGTCCACCGCCAGCGACACACCGAGGTCGACCAGCCCGTGCAGGGTGCGCAGCGCCTCGTCCTCGGGGCCGACCACGGTCGACTCGGTGATCTCCAGCTGCAGCCGGGCCGGATCGAGTCCGGTGCTGTCCAGGATCCGGCCGAGGTCGGTGACCAGCGCGGCGCTGCGCGCCTGCCGCACCGCCAGGTTGACGTTCAACTGCGGCGCGGCGTCGCCGTAGCGCTTGATCCAGTCCGCGGCCTGGCCGCAGGCCTGCTCCAGCACCCAGCGGCCGAGCGGCATGATCAGCCCGGTCTCCTCGGCGGTGGTGACGAACTCGTCCGGGCCGAGCACCCCGAGCTGCGGGTGGCGCCAGCGCACCAGCGCCTCCACGGCGGCCATCCGGCCGTCGGCGAGGCGGTAGAGCGGCTGGTAGTCGATGAAGAACTCGCCGCGGTCGAGGGCGGCCGGCATCCGTACCGAGACCGCGTAGCGGCTGACCGCGCGGGCGTTCTCCTTGGGGTCGAACAGCGTCCAGCGGCCGCGGCCGGCCTCCTTGGCGCGGTACAGCGTCAGGTCGGCGGCCCGGACGGCGGCGCCGGGGGTGGTGGTGGAGACCCGCCGCTCCAGCACGCCGACGCTGGCGCCGACGGCGAGCTTGTGGTCGCCGATCAGCACCGGCCCGGCCAGGGCCTTGAGCACGGTCTTGGCGGCGGCCACCGCCTCCTGCTCGCCACGGCAGTTCTCCAGCAGCACCACGAACTCGTCGCCGCCGAGCCGGGCGACCAGGTGGCCGAGCGGGGTGAGGGCGGCCTTGAGCCGGGCGGCGACGGCGGACAGCAGCTGGTCGCCCATGTCGTGGCCGAGGCTGTCGTTGACCACCTTGAAGCCGTCGAGGTCGACGTAGCAGAGGCCGAAGCGGGCGCCCGGCTCCGGCTCGTCGAAGACCTTCTCCAGCCGCTCGAAGAAGGCGGCGCGGTTGGGCAGGCCGGTGAGCGGGTCGTGGGTGGCCTGGTGGCGCAGCCGTTCATGGAGCCGGTAGCGGTCGGTGACGTCCTCCAGCATCGCGACCTGGTACTGCGGGGCTCCGTCGTCGTCGCGGATCAGCGAGACGGTCAGGTGGGTCCAGATCACCTCGCCGTCCTGCCGGTAGTACGGCTTGTCGAACTGGAAGTACTCCCGCTTGCCGCTGATCAGCTCCTCGTACGCCTCCCAGACGCCCGGGGTGTCCTCGGGGTGGACGAGGTCGTCGACCCGGCGCCCGACCATGTCCCCCGGCCCGGCGCCGAACAGCTCCTGCACGGCCTTGTTGACCGCCAGGATGGTGCCGTCGGTGTCACCGATCGCGATGCCGATCGCGGCGCTCTCGAACAGGGCGCGGAACCGGGCCTCGGAGGCCCGCAGCGCGCGTTCGGCCTCCTTGCGGGCGGCGTCGGCGGCGGTGCGGATGGCCTCCTGCTCGCGCAGCGTGCGCTCGCGCAGGGCGTTCGCCCAGCCGGCCGCGAAGGCGCCGGTGAGGGCGGGGCCGCGGTCGTCGTGGAGCGGCTGGGACTGGAGCAGTTCGACGGCGCGGGCGAGCAGCACCGGGTCGGTGAAGTGGCCGTCGACCAGCTCGGCGGCGGCCCGGGAGGCCAGCCCGGGCTCGAAGGGGTCGTTCTGCTGGGCACGGTGCAGCAGCGCGGCGGTGCGCGCGACCAGCCGGCCGAGCAGGCCGGGGTGGACGGCGATGCCGTGGTCGGCGGAGAGCAGCCGGGACCAGTCCTCGTGGAACCGCTCCGCGTCGCCGCCCGGCGGGGTCGCGCCGCTCATCGGAGCGTCCCTGCGGTGGGCAGGGCGGCACTGCTGACGGTGGCGCCGGGCAGGGCCGGGCGACCGGCGGCCGCCGCACGGGGCGCGCAGGCGTCGGCTGATCTCCCGGCGCGACCGCTCAAGGGCGGAACCCCACGCCCGCCACCCCGGCGATCCGCTCGGGGTGCTCGCCGACCGTGCCCGGCTGGTCGGGGCGCCACTGCGGCAGGTGCACCACGCCCGGTTCGACCAGCTCGAAGCCGTCGAACATCGCGGTGACCTGGTCACGGGTGCGCATGGTCAACGGGGTCGGGGTCATCCGGTAGAGCTTCTGGTGGTCCTCGGCCTGGTCCGGGCGGGCCTCCAGGGAGGCGTGCGAGAGGACCAGGGCGCTGCCGGCGGGGAGGCGGTCGCGGACCGCGGCGATCAGCTTCCAGGGGTCCTCGTCGTCGCTCACGAAGTGGGCGACGGCCACCAGCAGCACGCCAACCGGCTCGTCGCCCGCCAGCAGGGCGGACACCTCGGGGCGGTCCAGCAGGTCCTCGATGTCGCGCAGGTCGGCCTGGACGACGGCGCTGTGCGGGTCCTCCTCCAGCAGCAGACGGCTGTGGGCGACGGCGACCGGGTCGCGGTCGACGTAGACCACCTCGGCCCCGGGGCGGATCGCCCGGGCGATCTCGTGCACGGCGCCGAAGGTCGGGATGCCGGAGCCGATGTCCAGGAAGCGGCTGACGCCCTGTTCGGCGAGGAAGGTCACGGCGCGGCGCAGGAAGGCCCGGTTGGAGCGCATGATCTGGGGCAGTTCGGGCCACATGGCCAGCGCCCTGCGGGCCATCTCCCGGTCGACCTCGAAGTTGTGGGAGCCCCCGAGGTAGTAGTCGTAGACGCGTGCGGCGTTCGGTTTGTCCAGGTCCGTACCCTCCGGTACCCAGCTCGGTCGCCGCATGCCTGTGACTCCTTCACTCCGGTTCCGGGGGCGCAGCGCCTGGGGGTGCTGCCGTGACTGATGAGACTACAAGCACGCAAGATCCTCCCTTGCACCCCGAACGGGTGCAAGCGGAGTGCACACTTCCTCGCGGATGCCCCTCTCTCTAGGGTGGACCCGTGGATCCCAACCACTACCGCTTCCGGGGCGTGTGGCGGCTCGCGGCACCCGCCCCGGCGGTGTACGCGGCGCTGGAGGACGTCCGGAGCTACCCGCTGTGGTGGCCGGAGGTCCGCGAGGCCCGGGAGACCGGTGCGGGGTCAGGGTCCGGCGAGGTGGTGGTCCGGGGCCTGCTGCCGTACCGACTGGTGATCGGGCTGGAGGCCCGGCGGCGTGACCCGGCGGCCGGGGTGCTGGAGGCGGCGATGCGGGGTGACCTGGTCGGGTGGTCACGGTTCACCGTGACGGCGGACGGGCCGGGCGGCACGCGGTGCCGGGTGCTCTTCGAGGAGGACGCCCGCGCCGCCAAGGCCCTGCTGCGGCGGCTGGCTCTGCCGTTGCACCCGCTGTTCCGGGCCAACCACGCGGTGATGATGCACCGGGGAGGCCGCGGACTGGCGGCGTACCTGACGGGCCTGGCGGGTGGCGGCGGCGGACGAAGGACGGCGAACAGATGACAGATGACAGATTTCAGCGAACAGATTTCAACTTTCGAAATCTGTCAGCTGTCAGTTGTTCGCCGAAACCCGGCCCCGACCCCGGCCCCGACCCCGGCCCCGACCGCGACCCCGGCCCCGCCCCCGAGTTCGGCTTCGACGCCCCCTTCGACCGCACCGGCACCGGCAGCAGCAAGTGGGCCCGGGCCGGCGCCCCCGGCGTGATCCCGATGGGCCTGGCGGACATGGACCTCCCCGGCCCGCCCGCCGTCGCCGAGGCCCTGGCCCGGCGCGCCCGCCACCCCGCGTACGGGTACACCGTCTGCGACCCGGCCGGGCGGACCCTGGTCGCCGACTGGTACCGCACCCGGCACGGCGTCGAGGTCGACCCGGACTGGGTGCTGCTGCTCCCCTGCGGCCCGCGCACCACACTGCGCCTGCTCCTGGAGACCGTACGGACGGAGGCCGCAGACCCGCGGGCCCCCGTCCTCTTCCCCACCCCCGAGTGGGGCGGTTTCGCCCAACTCTGCCGCGCCGCCCGGGCCGAGTACCGCGAACTGCCGCTGCCCGCCGGCCCGGACGGCTACCTGCTCCCCGACGCCCCGCTCCCCCGCCCCGCCACCGCCCTCCTGCTGAGCAGCCCGCACAACCCCTCGGCCCGGGTCTGGCCCGCCGCCCGACTGCGCGCCCTGGCCGAACGGGCCGCCGAGGCCGGCGCGCTGCTGGTCTCGGACGAGGTGCACGGCGACCTCACCCACCCCGGCCGGGCCCACCCCGTCGCCGTCGCCGTCGTCGACCCCGCCCTGCGGCACCGCACCGTCACCCTCAACTCGGTCGGCAAGACCTTCAACTGCTCAGGCATTCCCAGCAGTTGGGCACTCGTCCCGGACCCGGCGCTGCGCGCCCGGCTGACCGACACCCTGGCCGGTTACGGCCTCTGGGAGGGCGGCCTGCTGGAGCAGACCGTACAGCGGGCCGCGCTCGGCGAGGGCGGCCCGTGGCTGGACGCGCTGCTGGCACACCTCGCCGCCGCCCGCACCCGGCTCACCGAGCGGCTCGGTCCCGCCGTCCGCTCCGCCCCGCAGGCCTCGTACCTGCTCTGGCTGGACGCCGCCGCCCTCGGCCTGCCGCCCACGGACGCCCGCGCCGCGCTGCTGGAGCGCTGCGGCCTGGAGGCCTCCGACGGCGCCGAGTTCGGCCCGGGCGGCGCGGGTTCGCTGCGCCTCAACTACGCCCTGCCGGGCCCGGTGCTGGACACCGTCCTGGAGCGCCTGGACCGCCTGTGACCGGGGCACGTGCCCGGCCCGGGAGGCGCTTCCCGGCGCCCTCGAGAGCCCCGTATTCACCCGATCGCCATGCCTCTGACCTGCGCAAACGAACATTCACGCGATATTTGCGAGGCGCCCCCGCATGCTCCGTAGCAGACTGGGCAAAGTAGACCGGGCCGCAATCGTGATCCCGAGGATGGTGAGTCCGGTGATACCGACATCCCGCACCACTCCGCCCGACCGGCAGAGCGCAGCACCGCCCCCGTCAGGGGTGACCCCGTTGACCGAATCGGGGGCGCGCAGCCACGTGTCGGGCGTCTGCTTCAAGATCGGACCGCCCCGCCTGGTGGGGGTCGAGGTCGAGTGGTTCGTCCATGACGACCGATGTCCCGGCCGGCCGGTTCCTCCCGAACTGCTCCACGCCGCGCTCGAATCGCTGCCCCTGGGCGGCCCGGACGGCACCTCGCTCCCCTCCGGTTCGCGCCTCACGCTCGAACCCGGCGGACAGGTCGAGCTCAGCTCCCCGCCCGCCACCGGCCTGCTGGCCTGCGTCGACGACACCCGACGCGATCTGACCGCCCTGCGGGCCGCCTTCGCGGCGCAGGGCCTGCGCCTCACCGGCACCGGGACGGACCCGCTCGCCCGCCCCCGACGGATGGTGCTGGACCACCCCCGCTACCTCGCGATGGAGCGCTTCTTCGACTCGGCCGGACCGTGGGGCCGGGTCATGATGACCGGTACCGCATCCGTGCAGGTGTGCCTGGACGCCGGTGACGCGGCCGGCCCGCACGCGGTCGAGCGGCGCTGGCAGCTGGTCCACCGGCTCGGCCCGGTGCTGGTCGCCGCCTTCGCCAACTCCCCGCTCCTGGACGGGAAGCCGACCGGTCACCGGTCCACCCGGCAGACCGTCTGGTCCCGGATGGACCCGACCCGCACCCTCGCCCCCGAGCCGGACCACGGTGACCCGCGCGAGGCCTGGGCGCAGTACGTGCTGGACGCCGAAGTCCTGTGCGTGCGAAGGCCGGAGGGGCTGCCCTGGACCGCCCCGCCCGGCCTGACCTTCCGCGACTGGACCCGCGGCGCGGGCGAACGCCCGCCCACACTGGCCGACTTGGAGTACCACTGCACCACCCTGTTCCCCCCGGTGCGCCCCCGCGGCCACCTGGAGCTACGGATGATCGACGCCCAGCCCGGTGACGGCTGGGTGGTGCCCGCCGCCCTGGTCACCGCGCTGCTGGACGACCCGGTGGCCGCCGACACCGCACTCGCCGCGCTGGAACCGCTCGACGCCGCCGACCGACGGGACGGCGCCACCGGTCCGCGCCCGCCGCGCAGCGGGGTCTGGCGCCGCGCCGCCACCCTGGGCGTCGCCGATCCCGAGCTGCGCCGCGCCGCCCTCACCTGCTTCGCCGTCGCCGACGCCGCGCTGGGCCGCCTGCCCGGCGCCGGGCGGCTGCGCGCCACCGTCGCCGAGTTCGCCGAGCGCTACCCCGCGCGCGGCCGCTGCCCGGCCGACGACCAGCTGGACGCCCTGCGCTCCGGCACCCGACGCACTCCCCCGGAGGAGGCATCATGACCGACGTCCGACCGCCCGCACCCGCCGGAACAGGCGCCGCCGGCCCCGGAACGGGCAGCGCCGGCCCGGGCGCGCCCACCGCCGGTCCCACCGCCACCCCCCAGGCCGGCACCGCGGCCGGGACCGAGGCCGGCACCGAGGCCCTGCGCGAGAGCATCGCCGCCGAACTGCTGGCCGCCCGCGCCCGGACCGCCGCGCTGACCGACTGCGTCGAGGACGCCGACCTCACCGCCCAGCACTCGCCGCTGATGTCGCCGCTGGTCTGGGACCTCGCGCACATCGGCAACCAGGAGGAGCTGTGGCTGCTGCGCAACGTCGGCGGCCGGGACCCGATGCACCCCGAGATCGACCCGCTGTACGACGCGTTCCAGCACCCCCGGGCCGAGCGCCCCAGCCTGCCGCTGCTGCCGCCGGCCGAGGCCCGCGCGTACGCCCACGAGGTGCGCGGCCGGGTACTGGACCTGCTGGCCGCCAGCCCCCTGGAGGGCGCACCGCTGCTGGACGCCGGGTTCGCCTTCGGGATGATCGCCCAGCACGAGCAGCAGCACGACGAGACGATGCTGATCACCCACCAGCTCCGCCGGGGCGAACCCGCCCTGGCCGCTCCCCCGCCGCCGCCCGCGCCCGCCGACGCGGCCACCCTGCCCGCCGAGGTCCTGATCCCCGCGGGCCCCTTCACCATGGGCACGGACATCGAGCCGTGGGCCCTGGACAACGAGCGCCCGGCCCACCGCGTCGACCTGCCGGCCTACTTCCTGGACACCACCCCGGTCACCAACGCCGCCTACCAGCGCTTCATCGCCGACGGCGGCTACCACGACCCGCGCTGGTGGACCGCGGAGGGCTGGCAGCACCGGCTCCGGGCCGACCTGACCGCCCCGCTGTTCTGGCAGCAGCAGGACGGCCAGTGGCTGCGCCGCCGGTTCGGCACCGTCGAACCGGTGCCGCCGAACGAGCCGGTGCTGCACGTCAGTTGGTACGAGGCGGACGCGTACGCCCGCTGGGCCGGGCGGCGGCTGCCGACCGAGGCCGAGTGGGAGAAGGCGGCCCGGCACGACCCGGCCACCGACCGCTCGCGGCGCTACCCCTGGGGTGACAGCCCGCCCGGCCCCGAGCACGCCAACCTCGGCCAGCGGCACCTGCGCCCGGCCGCCGCCGGCAGCTATCCTGCGGGCGAATCCCCGTACGGGGTACGGCAGTTGATGGGCGATGTGTGGGAGTGGACGGCCAGCGACTTCCACCCCTACCCGGGGTTCCGGGCCTGGCCGTACCAGGAGTACTCGGAGGTCTTCTTCGGGCCCGAGTACAAGGTGCTGCGCGGCGGTTGCTTCGCGGTGGCGCCGGTCGCCTGCCGGGGCACCTTCCGCAACTGGGACTACCCCGTCCGGCGGCAGATCTTCTCCGGCTTCCGCACCGCCCGCAGCGCCGAGCACGACGCCCGCCGCCCGCCGCACCACGCCCGCAACGCGGAGCACGACGCCCGCGGCCCGGAGCACCACCGGGAGGGTTCCTGATGTGTCGCCACCTCGCCTACCTGGGTGAGCCGGTGGCGCCACAGGAGCTGCTGGTGCAGCCGCCGTACGCGCTGCACCGGCAGTCCTGGGCGCCGCGCACCCAGCAGTACGGGACGGTCAACGTGGACGGCTTCGGCCTCGGCTGGTACGCGGACGGCGACGAGGTGCCCGCCCGCTACCGCCGGGCCGGGCCGATCTGGGCGGACGCCGGCTTCGCCGACCTCGCCCGGGTGATCCGCACCCGGGCACTGGTGGCGGCCGTCCGCTCCGCCACCGACGGCTGCGCGGCGGGCGAGGCCGCGGCCGCGCCGTTCGCCGCCGGGCGCTGGCTGTTCAGCCACAACGGGGCGGTGGCCGGCTGGCCCGGCAAGCTGGACGCGCTCGCCGCCCTGCTGCCGCCCGCCGAACTGCTGGAGCTGGAGGCCCGGACCGACTCGGCCCTGCTGTGGGCCCTGGCCCTGCACCGGCTCCGCCGGGGCGAGAGCCTCGGCGCGGCGCTCGCGGGCACGGTGGCCGACGTCACCGCGCACACCACCGGACGGCTCAACCTGTTGCTCACCGACGGCACCGCGCTCGCCGCGACCGCCTGGGGCGACACCCTGCACCACCGGCGCCTGCCCGGCCTCGGCACGGTAGTGGCCTCCGAACCGTACGACGACGCCCCGGACTGGACACCCGTCCCGGAGGGCTCCCTGCTGCTGGCCGACGCCACGGGCGTCACCGTCCGGCAGCTCCCCAGTCACTACTGACCCTCCACTCTCCCCTTCATCTTCTGAACAGAGGAACCACCCTGTCATGGACACCTTCGATCTCACCCGACTGCTGCCCGCCGACCACTTCAGCACCGCGCTGCACCACGACGTGCGGCACGGACTGACCGCCGACCCCAAGTGGCTGCCGCCGAAGTGGTTCTACGACGCCCGGGGCAGCGAGCTGTTCGAGGAGATCACCCGGCTGCCCGAGTACTACCCGACCCGCGCCGAGCGGGCCATCCTCAACGCCCGGGCCGGCGAGATCGCCGCCGCCACCCGCGCCCACACCCTGGTCGAACTGGGCTCCGGCTCCTCCGAGAAGACCCGGCTGCTGCTGGACGCGCTGCGCTCGACCGGCGACCTGGAGACCTACGTCCCGGTGGACGTCAGCGAGAGCGCCCTGGTCGCGGCCGGCACCGCACTCGCCACCGAGTACCCCGGACTGGCCGTGCACGGCGTACTGGCCGACTTCACCGCCCGCCTCGGCCTGCCCCCGGAGGGCGGCCCGCGCCTGGTCGCCTTCCTCGGCGGCACCCTCGGCAACCTGCTGCCCCAGGAGCGGGCCGGCTTCCTGCGCGGCCTGCGCGCCGCCCTCGACCCGGGTGACTTCCTGCTGCTCGGCACCGACCTGGTCAAGGACCCGGCGGTGCTGGTCGCCGCCTACGACGACTCCGCCGGGGTGACCGCCGAGTTCAACCGCAACGTGCTCAACGTGCTCAACCGCGAGCTGGGCGCCGACTTCGACCCGGAGGCCTTCGAGCACGTCGCGCTCTGGGACCCGGAGCAGGAGTGGATCGAGATGCGGCTGCGCTCGCTGCGCTCGCAGACCGTGAAGATCCCGGCCCTGAACCTGCCGGTGCACTTCGACCGGGGCGAGGAACTGCGCACCGAGGTGTCGGCCAAGTTCCGCCGGGAGCGGGTGGCCGGGGAGCTGGCCGCGGCCGGGCTGCGGCTGACCCACTGGTGGACGGACCCCGAGGGCCGGTTCGGACTCTCGCTCTCCGCCCCGGCCTGAGCGAAGCACCCCCGGAGGCCCAATTTGCTTGTTCACCTTACGAATTCTCAGAGCAAAACTTGAGCCTCCCCGTCTACAAGGCTTGAACGAATAGGGGTTACGATCTCGGCTACCGAGCTCAGCGTTGAGTACCAGGAGTCAAGATCGTGAGCGTCACCCAGAAGCCCTCCGGGGCGGCCGAGGCCACTGCGCCCGGCCGCCTCGGCTTCGTCGTCTTCATCACCGCCGCCGCTGCCCTGGGCGGCTTCCTGTTCGGCTACGACAGCTCCGTGATCAACGGCGCCGTCTCCGGCATCCAGGGGAAGTTCGGAGTCGGCAGCGGCGAGACCGGCCTGATCGTCTCCTCGGCGCTGCTGGGCTCCGCGGTCGGTGCCGCGCTGGCCGGCCGGTTCGCCGACCGCTACGGCCGGATCAAGGTCATGAAGGCGGGCGCGCTGCTGTTCGCGGTCAGCGCCGTCGGCTCGATGCTGCCGTTCTCCCCCTGGGACCTCGCCCTGTGGCGCGTCCTCGGCGGCGCGGCCATCGGCATCGCCTCGGTGATCGCCCCGACCTACATCGCCGAGGTCGCGCCGACCAAGTACCGCGGCCGGCTGGCCTCCTTCCAGCAGGCCGCCATCGTGCTCGGCATCGCGATATCCCAGCTGGTCAACTGGGTGCTGGCGGACGCCGCCGGCGGTGACACCCGCGGCCGGCTGCTCGGCCTGGAGGCCTGGCAGTGGATGCTCGGCGTCTGCGTGGTGCCGGCCGCGGTCTACTTCGTGCTCTCCTCGGTGATCCCGGAGTCCCCCCGCTACCTGATCCAGGCCGAGCGCCTGGACGACGCCCGCAAGGTGCTGGCCGAGGTCGAGGGCGAGGGCATCGACACCGACGCCCGGATCGCCGAGATCCAGTCGCTGATCGCCTCCGACCACCGCCCGCGCTTCCGCGACCTGCTCGGCGGCCGCTTCGGCCTGCTCCCGATCGTCTGGGTCGGCATCGGCCTGTCGGTCTTCCAGCAGCTGGTCGGCATCAACGTGATCTTCTACTACTCGTCGATCCTGTGGCAGTCGGTCGGCATCGACCAGAGCAACTCGCTGCTGATCAGCTTCATCGGCTCGGTCATCAACATCCTCGGCACCGTGATCGCGATCCTGCTGGTCGACCGGATCGGCCGCAAGCCGCTCGCCCTGATCGGCTCGGCGGGCATGGCCGTCACCCTGGCCGCCGCGGGCTGGGCGTTCTCCTCCGCGACCGGCTCCGGCGACAACGTCACGCTGCCCGACCTCCAGGGCACCGTCGCGCTGATCTCCGCCAACGCCTTCGTGCTGTTCTTCGCGATGTCCTGGGGCGTGGTCGTCTGGGTGATGCTCGGCGAGATGTTCCCGAACCGGATCCGCGCCGCCGCGCTCTCCGTCGCCGCCTCCGCGCAGTGGATCGCCAACTGGGCCATCACCGTGTCGTTCCCGTCGCTCTCGCGCTGGAACCTCTCGGCGACCTACCTGGTGTACGCGGCCTTCGCGGCCCTGTCGATCGTCTTCGTGGCGAAGTACATGAAGGAGACCAAGGGCATCCGCCTGGAGGACATGGGCTGACCGAAGCCCCCGCCTTCCGGTCGTACGATCCGACCTTCGGCCCCCGCACCCTAGCGCGCAGAGCGCGGGTGCGGGGGCCGAATCGTTCACTCCCTGCGGTGGGCCGGGCACCTCCGGTACTCCTGTTCGCCAGGAGGGATGTGTCCTTGATCTTCAACCGGCTCCGCACCCGCAGAACCGCCACCGCCCCGAGCGGCGGCTGCCCGTACGCCCACGCGCACCCCGCGACGGGCTTCGCGCCACCCGTACCGCCGACCCCCGGGCCGAGGCTGCGGCCGGACCCGCAGTCGGACCCCCACCCGGCCCCGCAGCCGACCCCGCACCCGAGCCCCCACCCGGCCCCGCACCCGACCTCGCAGCTGGCCGCACAGCCGGCCCCCGAGCCGCAACTGCCGCCCGCGCCACCGCCGTTCACCGACCCCGGGCAGGCCGCCGAGTTCGTCCGGCAGTTCCACCGCGAGCAACCCACCGCCGGGGACCCGGGGCCGAGGCTGCGCGCCGTCCGGGAGGAGATCGACCGCACCGGCAGCTACCACCACACCCCCGCCGAACTCGCCTACGGCGCCAAGCTCGCCTGGCGCAACGCCGCCCGCTGCATCGGCCGGCTGTACTGGCGCAGCCTGGTGGTCCGCGACCTGCGCCACCTGTCCGACCCCGACGACATCGCCGCCGAGTGCTTCGAGCACCTCCGGCTGGCGGGCAACGGCGGCCGGATCCGCCCGGTGGTCTCGGTGTTCGCCCCGGACCGCCCAGGCCGCCCGGCCCCGCGGATCCTCAACCAGCAGCTGGTCCGCTACGCCGGGCACCGGGTCGACGGCGCCGTGGTCGGCGACCCGGCGGGCGCCGAACTCGCCGAGCTGGCCCGCGGGCTCGGCTGGAAGTGCGCCGAGGACCGCTTCGAGGTGCTGCCGCTGCTGCTCCAGGAAGGCCCGCAGGAGCGCCCGCGCTGGTACGGCCTGCCGGACGACACCACCCTGGAGGTGCCGCTGAGCCACCCCGAGCACGCCTGGTTCGCCGACCTCGGGCTGCGCTGGTACGCGGTGCCCGCGATCAGCGACATGACGCTGGAGATCGGCGGCGTCCGCTACCCCACCGCGCCGTTCAACGGCTGGTACATGGGCACCGAGATCGGCGCCCGCAACCTGGCCGACGCCGACCGCTACGACATGCTCGGCACGGTCGCCGAAGGGCTGGGCCTGGACACCTCCAGCGAGCGCACGCTCTGGCGCGACCGCGCTCTGGTCGAGCTCAACCTCGCGGTGCTGCACTCCTTCCAGGAGGCCGGGGTGACGATCGCGGACCACCACACCGAGTCGGCGCGCTTCCTCAAGCACGTCGCCCAGGAGCAGCGCCTGGGCCGCCCGACCCCGGCGGACTGGAGCTGGATCGTGCCCCCGGTCTCCGGCGGGCTGACCCCGGTCTACCACCGGTACTACGACCCGGTGGACCCGGAGCAGCGACCGGCCTTCCTGGCCCGCGAGCGCTGGTGACCAGGGCGGGCGCCGCGGCTCCGGCGGCTCCCGTGACCCCGGCGTCCGCGGCGTGCCCGGCGCCCCCGGCGCCCCCGGTGGGACCGGTGGGACCGGTGGGACCGCCGGTCGCCCGCGACTACGAGGGCGACCGCACCGCCAGGCGCTCGAAACGCAGCACGAGCCCGTCCAGCAGTGCCTCCAGGCCGGTCTCGAAGGCGCCCTCGTCGACCGAACCCCGGTGCCCCGCGAGCCGGTGGGCCTCGCCGAGGTGCGGGTAGTCGGCCGCGTCGTACACCTCGGCGTCCGCCGGGAAGCCGGCCGCGAAGGAGGCCAGCGCGGAGCCGGTGACGAAGTAGCGCATCAGCGCGCCGATCCGGGTGGCCTGGCCGCGCGGCCACCCGGAACCGACCAGGTGCCCGAACACGGCGTCGGCCAGCCGCAGCGCGTTGGGCCGCCGCCCCGGCCCCTGGGCGAGCACCGGGACGATGTTGGGGTGGGCGGCCAGCGCGGCGCGGTAGGAGCGCGCCCAGTCGCGCAGCGCCTCCGGCCAGGGGGTGGCCCGGTCGTCGAACATCGCCAGGTCGACCTCGCCGATCACGCTGTCCACCACCGCGTCCAGCAGCTCGTCCTTGGTGGCGAAGTGGTTGTAGAGCGAGGGCCCGCTGACCGAGAGCCCGGCCGCGAGGCGGCGGGTGGAGAGCGCCTCCAGCCCCTCGTCGTCGATCAGCCGCAGGGCGGCCGTGACGATGAGCTCACGGCTGAGCAGCGGGGTGCGCGGGCGAGCCATCGGGTCGCTACCTCCGGTCGGGTGGGGTGGGGACCGATTCTGGCAGGTGCCCCTTCCCAGCACGGGCGGGTCGGGTCTACAGTCCACACGTAAAACTTGCAGCGCTAGTTTAACGAGGTGGGCACCGTCGTGAACCTGGAGTTGTCCGAGGAACAGGCCGCCGTCCGCGAGCTGGCCGCCTCGTTCACCGACCGCGAGATCGTGCCGTACGCCGCCGAGTGGGACCGCGCCGAACAGGTGGACCGCGCGATCATCGGCAAGCTCGGGAAGGTCGGCTTCCTCGGCCTGACCATCCCCGAGGAGTACGGCGGCAGCGGCGGCGACCACCTCGCCTACTGCCTGGTCCTGGAGGAACTCGGGCGCGGCGACTCGGCCGTGCGCGGGATCGTCTCGGTCTCGCTCGGCCTGGTCGGCAAGTCGATCAACGCCTTCGGCACCGAGGAGCAGAAGCGGCACTGGCTGCCCCGGCTCACCTCGGGCGAGGCCCTGGCCTGCTTCGCCCTCACCGAACCCGGCACCGGCTCGGACGCCGCCCACCTCACCACCCGGGCCGTGCGCGACGGCGACGACTGGCTGATCAGCGGCGCCAAGACCTTCATCACCAACGGCACCTGGGCCGACGTCGCCCTGGTCTTCGCCCGCACCGGCGGCGACCACTCCGAGCAGCAGGGCCACCGGGGCATCACCGCCTTCCTCGTCCCCACCGGCCTGCCCGGCTTCGGCCGCACCGAGATCCACGGCAAGCTCGGCCTGCGCGGCCAGACCACCGCCGGACTCGACCTGGACGGCGTCCGGGTGCCCGACAGCGCCCGGCTCGGCGAGGTCGGCAAGGGCTTCACGGTGGCGATGGCGGCCCTGGCCAAGGGCCGGATGTCGGTCGCGGCCGGCTGCGTCGGCATCGCCCGGGCCTGCCTGGAGGCCGCCGTCCGCTACGCCGGCGAGCGCGAGCAGTTCGGCAAGCCGATCGCCTCGCACCAGCTCGTCCAGGAACTGCTGGCCGGCATCGCGGTCGACGTCGAGGCGGCCCGGCTGCTCACCTGGAAGGTCGCCGACCACATCGAACGCGGCCTCCCGTTCGCCACCGAGTCCTCCGTCGCCAAGCTCTACGCGAGCGAGGCCGCCGTCCGGGCCGCCAACAACGCGCTCCAGGTGTTCGGCGGCTACGGCTTCATCGACGAGTACCCGGTCGGCAAGTACCTGCGCGACGCGCGGGTGATGACCCTCTACGAGGGCACCAGCCAGATCCACCAACTGCTCATCGGGCGCGCCCTGACCGGCGTCAACGCCTTCTGACCCACCACCCCGATCATCCGATAAGGAGCACGACGTGCGCCCTGTCTACTTCGCCGCAGCCCGCCGCACACCCATCGGCCGACTGCGCGGAGCGCTCGCCACGGTCCGGCCGGACGACCTCTCGGCCACCGTGCTGCGCGCCCTGCTCGCCGACGTACCCGCCCTCGACCCGGCCCGGATCGACGACGTCTACTGGGGCGCCGCCAACCAGGCCGGCGAGGACAACCGCAACGCCGCCCGGATGGCCGTCCTGCTGGCCGGCCTGCCGGAGACCGTCCCCGGCGCCACCGTCAACCGGCTCTGCGCCTCCGGCCTGGAGGCCGTCACCCTCGCCGCCCGGGCGATCGGCTCCGGCGAGGCCGACGTGGTGCTGGCGGGCGGCTGCGAGTCGATGACCCGCGCGCCGTTCGTCCTGCCCCGCCCCGACGAGGCGCTGCCGCACCGGATCGAGACCTACGACACCCGGCTCGGCTGGCGGCTCACCAACCCGCGGATGGCCGAACTGCACGGCGTGCTCAGCATGGGCGAGACCGCGGAGGAGGTGGCCGCCCGGTACGGCATCGGGCGCGAGCGCCAGGACGCCTTCGCGCTGCGCAGCCACCAGCGGGCCGCCGCCGCCCGCAAGGACGGGCACTTCGACGCCGAACTGGTCCCGGTCGAGCGGCCGGACGGGGTGACGGTGAGCCAGGACGAGGGCATCCGCGAGGACACCAGCCTCGACAAGCTCGCCCGCCTCAAGCCGGCCTTCCGCCCGGGCGGCACCGTCACGGCCGGGAACGCCTCACCGATGAACGACGGCGCGGCCGGGCTCGTCCTGGTCAGCGAGGAGGCGCTGCACGACCTCGGACTGCAGCCGCTCGGCCGGTACGTGGCCGGGGCCTCGGCCGGGGTGCACCCGGACGTGATGGGCATCGGGCCGGTACCCGCCACCGCCAAGGTGCTCGGCCGGGCCGGGTGGGACCTCGCCGACCTGGACACCGCCGAACTGAACGAGGCCTTCGCCGCCCAGGCGCTGGCCTCCGCCGACGGCATCGGGTTCAGCCCGGAACGGGCCGACGAGGTGGTCAACCCCAGCGGCGGGGCGATCGCCCTCGGCCACCCGCTGGGCGGCTCGGGCGCCCGCATCCTCACCACGCTGCTGCACCGCATGCGCCGCACCGGCGCCCGGCGCGGCCTGGCCACGATGTGCGTGGGCGTGGGGCAGGGTACGGCCGTGCTGGTCGAGAACGTCTGAGACGGGTCGGGACAGGTTTCGGGACGGGTTCCGGGACAGTTTCGGCACAGGTTCCGGGACAGGGTTTCGGGACAGGTTTCGAGTGAGCGGGAGCATCCAGTGAGCGGAGGAACGGACATGGCACGGTTCGCAGGGAAGGTCGCCGTGGTGACCGGCGCGGCACAGGGCATCGGCGCGGCCACCGCCCGTCGGCTGGCGGAGGAGGGCGCGAGCGTCGCGGTGGTCGACCTGACCGCCGAGCGGGCGGCCGGGACGGTCGCCGAGATCACCGCCAAGGGCGGCACCGCCCGGGCCTACGGCTGCGACGTGGCCGACTACGACGCCGTCGACGAGGTCTTCGCCCGGGTCGCGGAGGAACTCGGCGGACTGCACATCCTGGTCAACAACGCCGGGATCACCCGGGACAACCTGTTCTTCAAGATGCCCAAGGCCGACTGGGACACCGTCCTGACGGTCAACCTGACCAGCGCGTACAACTGCAGCCACGTGGCGCAGAAGTACATGGTGGCGCAGAAGTACGGGAAGATCGTCTCGCTCAGCTCGCGCTCCGCGCTCGGCAACCGGGGCCAGGCCAACTACGCGGCCGCCAAGGCCGGCATCCAGGGGCTCACCGCGACCCTGGCGATCGAGCTGGGGCCGTTCAACATCAACGTCAACGCCGTCGCCCCGGGCTACATCGCCACCGCGATGACGGCCGCCACCGCCGAGCGGGTCGGCGCCACCGCCGAGGACCACCAGACCGAGGTGGCCTCCCGCACGCCGCTGCGCCGGGTCGGGCAGCCGGAGGAGGTCGCCTCGGTGGTGGCCTTCCTGGCGAGCGAGGACGCCTCGTACGTGAGCGGGCAGACACTGTACGTCAACGGTGGGGCCCGGTAGCTCCGGCCGGCGCGGACATCCGGCACCCGTACGCGAATTGGGTGGGTGCTGGGAAGATACGGTTAATATTCATTGAATATTACTGACGCGTCATCACATGGCCGTCCCAGGTGCGTGGTTACTTTTCCCTGGGACGGCCTTTACCCTTTCGCGTGGCCGATCATGACCATGGACCTGGTCGAGCGACCCCACCAAATGACTATGGCATGATCATGCGGCACTCGATGGGATGGCCGAACCGACCCGACCGGACCTGGTCGGGCCCTCTGCGTCCCAAGGAGTTCCATGGGCAGCCCCGCCTCCCTCCGCCGTGCCCTGGCTCTGCTCGCCGTGGGGGCCACCGCCCTCACCGCGGGCACCGTCGCCGTTCCGGCCGTCGGCGCCGCGACCGCCGCCCCCGCGCACGACCTCTCGGGCGTCCACGTCCGCCCGGCCTCCTTCGGCCACCACCTCGCCACGACCCGCCCGGCGCCGCTGAGCACCACCCAGTGCGTCAGCCAGATCGGCATCCACTGCTACTCGCCGGTCCAGTACCAGGCCGCCTACAACCTGGCCCCGCTGTACAAGGAGGGCATCACCGGCAAGGGCCGGACCATCGTCATCGTCGACTCCTTCGGCTCGCCGACCATCCAGCACGACCTGGAGGTCTTCGACAAGCAGTGGGGCATCAAGGACACCCAGGTCGAGGTGCGGAAGTGGGGCAACGTCCCCGTCTTCGACCCGAAGAACCCCGACCACACCGGCTGGGCCGGCGAGACCACCCTGGACGTCGAGTACGCCCACGCGATGGCCCCCGACGCCCACATCATCCTGGTCGAGACCGGCGTCGCCGAGACCGAGGGCACCACCGGCCTGCCCGAGATGATGGACGCCGAGAAGGACCTGATCAAGAAGGGCATCGGCGACGTCATCTCGCAGAGCTTCGGCGCCACCGAGAACACCTTCCCGGGTTACGACAAGGGCGACTTCAAGTCGCTGACCGACCTGCGCTACGCCTTCAAGGCCGCCGCCGACCGCAACGTCACCGTGCTCGCCGCCTCCGGCGACAACGGCGCCACCGACTCGCAGACCAACGGCACGGACCTGTACCCGTTCAAGGTCAACTCCTGGCCGTCCTCGGACCCGCTGGTCACCTCCATCGGCGGCACCCAGCTGACCCTGGACGACAGCGGCAAGCGCACCGCGGCCGACAAGGTGTGGCACGACAAGTCCGGCGCCGGCGGCGGTGGCGTGTCCGGCATCTTCTCGCGCCCGTGGTACCAGGCCGGCGTCTCCGACGTCACCGGCAACCACCGCGGCACCCCGGACATCAGCATGAGCGCCGCCGTCGACGGCGCCGCCTGGACCTACGAGTCCTACGACCCGACCGCGGTCGGCTGGCACCTCACCGGCGGCACCAGCGAGGCCACCCCGCTGTTCTCGGGCATCGTCGCGCTCGCCGACCAGCTCGCCGGGCACCGCCTCGGCCAGCTCAACCCGAGCCTGTACGGCCTGAGCCTGCTGCCGAGCAAGTGGAGCGGCATCGTCGACGTCAAGGACGGCGACAACGGCTGGGGCGGCGTCACCGGCTACAACGCCGCCGAGGGCTACGACCTCGCGTCCGGCCTCGGCACCATCGACGGCACCAAGTTCGTCCACGCGATCGCGGGCGACGTGCGGTTCGACGACAACAGCCAGGGCAACGAGCAGTAAGCGGTAAGCGGTAAGCGATAAACGGAGAACAGCGAGCAGTCGGTCGGGACGCGGTTCCTGACGGCTGACAAGTAACAGCGAACGGATAACAGATTTCAACATCTGTTATCCGTTCGCTGTTTTCTGTTATCTGTTACCTGTCATCTGTTCGCTGTCCTCTGGCCGCTGTTCGCAGCCGTCAGGCCTGGTCGGCCACTGCCGGTGCGGCGGCGGCGAGTTGGGCCAGATAGCGCTCGGCGGCGCGGAGCTTGCGGTTGTCCGGGCCCGGGAGGAAGGCGCGCAGCTCGATGATCTCCGGGGCGATCCGGATCGCCTCCGCCCGGTCGGTGATCGAGCGCCAGCAGGCCTCGGCGTTGGTGGCCGCCCGCTGGGTCTCCTGGTGGTCGGCGCCCTGCGAGCGGAGCAGCGTCAGGGCGACCTCACGGTAGATGGCGGCCGCCTCCGCGGTCCGGCCCGCGAGCCGGCACACGTGGGCGCGCACCTGGCGCACCTGGAGGACCGGCTCGGAGACGGCCCCGTGCTCGGCGATCGCCTCCAGTTCGAGGGCGAAGGCGAGATCGGTGGCGGCGGCGTGGTCCCCCGCGTCGGCGCTGCGGACGATCCGTCCGATCACCTCGCGGTAGTCCTCGCGCGGCACGTTGGTGGCCGGCTCCTCGGCCGGGGCGGGCGGCTGGTCGGTCGGTCCCTCGGCAGCCGGTTCAACGTCCGTCGGGACGACGTCGGTCAGGACGGCTTCGGCCGGGACGGCGTCAGCCGGGACAGCGTCCGTCGGACCGGTCTCGTCCGGGACAGCGTCCCGGGGCTCCTCGACCGGCTCAGCCGGCTCGGTGGGCTCGGCAACCCCCGTGCCACCAGCGGCGGTTCCGGCTGCCTCGACGACCTCTGCCGCCTCTACCGCCCCTACCGCCTCGACGGCCTCCACGGCCTCCACGGCCTCCGGCAGAGCCTTGCGCAGCGTGACGCCCACCGCGGGGGCCTCCTCCGCCGGAGCGGCGGGCTTGTGCAGGCTCACCCCCGAAGCCGTCTCGGCCGACTGCTCGCCCTTCTTGCGCAGGCTGACCGGGCGGACCGGACGGGGCGGGGTCGGCGGCACTCCGGGCTTGACCAGGCTCACCGGCCCGCCGACGGGCGTGACCGGCAGCGGGGCGGGCGCCACCGGTGCCCGCTCGGCCACGGCGTCCTGCGGCTCCGCCTGCCGAGGCGGCGGCACCGCAGCGGGCAACGGCAGCTCGGTCGGCACCGCGTCCGCGACGGGCAGCACGTCCGGCACCGGCAGCACGACGTCCGCCACCGGGGCCTCGCCCCGGCGGGCGGTGTTGCGGAAGACCGGGCGGTCCGGGGTGTGGGTGGCGAGGATGACCACGTCCGGCCGCAGCACCGAGTACACCTGCTGGCGCAGCTGCTCGGGGGCGAGCACCTCGCCCGCGCCCGGGCGGCCGCCGTGCAGCGCCTCTATCAGGGCGCGGGTGAAGGTGCCGATCTGCTCCGGGTCCGGGCTGACGACCGCCCACAGCGGGATGCCCTCGCTGAGCGGCGAGACGGTGCCCTGGAGGTAGGGCCAGGCGTTCTGGTCGGCGCTCAGGTCGGCGATCACCAGGGTCTGCCATTCGGCCGGACGGTGGCTCAGTTCGGCGGCGATCGCCTGCCAGGGCAGGCCGTCCTGCCTGGCGTCGCGCAGGGTGAGCTGGAGCTGCCCGCCGCGCTTGTCGGCCACCACGTGCCCGCCCAGGTGGACCAGCAGCGGGCCCGGGTGACGGGAGGCGGCGCGCAGGTGCGCGAGCACGGTGTGCGGGTCGCTGGCGCCGGGGAGGTGGACGGCGTCCACCGCGTCCGCGGCGAGCAGTACCTGCGGCGACACGGCCGCGAGCATCGCGGACAGCACCGGTGCCTGGGCGGGGCCGCCCCGGCCCCAGGTGCGGCGGCCGGAGTTGCCGTAACCGCCCTCGATCACCAGGATCCGGCCGCGCGGGGCCGCACCGAGCCCGCCGGGGCCCGCCGGAGCCGTGGAGACCGCCGGAACACCGGCGGCGGACGGCGGCGCCGCCTGGGCATGGGCGTGGGCCTGGGCGCCCGCGGCGGGCAGGCCGGTGAGGGTCCATCCGGTGGGCGCGACCGGCGGCAGCGGCGGGCCGACCGTCGGCGGAGCGGGCGGCACCGTGGCGGCGAAGGCCGCGGGCGGCGCCGGGGGCGCGGGCGGCGGCTCGTACAGTGCGGCGGGCCCGGGCGGGTGCTCCTCGGGCCGCCCTGCGGGCTGCGGCGGTACGGCGTCCCAGGGGCCCGAGTCCGCGGTCGGCTCGGGACCTCCGGAAACAGCAGTCGTCTCCGCCATCTTCTGGTCACCGCCCCGCCCCGCCGCGTCCGCGGCGTCTGATGCCCTTGCCTTCGTGGTGCCTGCCACCACGTCCCGTGCGCGCCACCCTACGAGATCCCGGCACGCCCGAGCCAGGCCGGGTGGCCGATCGGCGCGCCACACCGCCGGGACCGGCCGCTATCGTGCCGTCATGACCGATCCGGGGCTCCCCCTGCTGTTCCTCGACGTCGACGGGCCCCTGATCCCCTTCGGCGCCCCGCCGCCCGGTGGCTACCCCGCCTACCCGGGCCCGGGCGCGGGCCCGTCCGGCAACCCGCTGGTGGCCAGGGTCGACCCGGGGCTCGGGCCCCGACTGCTCGCCCTGCCCTGCCAACTGGTCTGGGCCACCACCTGGTTGGCGGACGCCGACGCCTGCCTCGCACCCCGACTGGGCCTGCCCCGGCTGCCGTACGTGGACTGGCCGGAAACCGACCGACCGGGCGACGAGAGCGACCCGGGCGCCCAACTGCACTGGAAGACACGCACCTTGGTCGCCTGGGCGGCCGGACGCCGGTTCGTCTGGGTGGACGACGAGATCACCCCGGCCGATCGGCGCTGGGTCGAGGCCAACTCCCCCGCCGCCGCCCTGCTGCACCGCGTGAACCCCCAAGTCGGGCTCACCGAGGCCGACTTCGCCACCGTCGACGCCTGGCTGCGCGCCATCTGACCGCACTCCGCCGCCACGCTCGGCGCGCCGACCGGCCGTAGCGGACCCGTCTACACCTTGCCGCAGGGCACCGGCTTGTCGTACGGGCCCGTCGCCGTCGTACGGTTGCCGCACACGGTGACCGTAGACGAGTAGTTCTGCACGACGGCATCCGCGCCGATGAACGTGTTGTGGACGACCTCGCCGCTCGGCACGTCGACCAGTTCGACCCCGGCGGCGACACCGCACCCGCCGGCTTGGATGGTGGTGGTGTTGCCGGAGACATCGGCCCGGGAGACGTTGCCGAGCGCGATCGTGGTGCCGAACGACCTCAGGGAGTTCCCGGTGACCCGCGCCGGACCGTATTCGTTGGTCGGCGGCGCGATGTAGACCGGGGGGTAACAGGTGACGGGGTCACTGGTCTGGACGTTGTCCCGGAGGATGAACGGACCGGGCTTCACGCCGTAGTCGCTCGCCGCAGCCAGCAGCCCGAGGTAGACATCGCGGTAGGTGTTCCGGACGAGCGTCACGTCCCCGGTCCACACCGCGCCCTCGATCTCCACGTCGGTCATCCAGTAGCCGACGTTGCTCACGTCGTTGTGCTCGATCACGTAGTTGTGGCAGTTGTCGCACGAGAACGCGTGCCGACCGGTCGTGTGCACGGTGGAGTCGCGCACGGTGACATCGCGCGGCGCCACGGCTCCGTTGCCCTGCCCGTCCCACGTTCCGCCGGAGAAGAGCTCCACGGCGTCGCCCCAGGTGTTCTCGATGTGCAGCCGTTCGAGCAGAACGCCGTCGGCACCCCCGATCTTGACCCCGGCGTCGTGCTCCCGGGCCGAGTCGTAACAGGAGGGTTGGGCGACCACCGCGCAGTGCTCGGAGAAGTTCGTGCCCTGAAGGGTCAGATCACGGACCACGAAGCCGCCCCCGCGGTCGAACCAGAGCCGCGCGCGGTTGGTACTCACGGGCGCGTCGACAGTGGCCTTGACGGTCGCGCCGTTGCCCTCGATGGCGATGTTCCTCCGCTGGGTGAAGGTGATCGAGCCGTTGGACAGGTAACAGCCGTTGCGTGCCAGGCGGATGGTCGCCCCGTCGGGCACCGTGGCCAGCCAGGTGTTGAACGCGTCGGTGACGTCCTGCGAGCAGTCCGAGGCCACGGGTGGCGTGACGGGGACTGCCCGGGCCGTGCCCGTCGCCGAGATGCTCGCCAGCAGGGCGAGCAGGAAGGCCGTAGCGGTGAAACGCCTCTTCACGTCCATCTCCCAGGAGAATCGACAATTCGTAAGCGGATCATCACACTGAGCAACGGGGCGTGCGCGTGGAGGACGGCCATTCGCACCACCCGAGAACTGCGGGGCCTACGGCGGGCCCGCGCAGCCGGGCTCGGTGTGGTGGTCGCAGTCGTGGGCGTCCAGGCGCGGAAGACCGCAGGAGCCCGACGACTGACAACCACCGAACGTCACGAATCGCGAACCCTGCGACGTCCCCGGTGGTTCAGGACCCGGCGAGCAGGTCCCGCAGCAGGGCGACCGTGTCGGCGTCCAGGTCCCGGCCGGTGCGGCGGCTGAGCGCATCGAGGCGGTTGACGGCGCGCAGGAGCTGGTCCCGCGCACCGGCCGACGCGTAGGCGTAGAAGAGGTCACGGTGCAGGAGTTCGACGTCCGGGGCGACGGCGAGGCCGCGGAAGACGGCGGCCTCGGCGCTGCGGTGGTCGCCGTACTGGAGGCGGCGGGCGGCGAGTTCGTGGGCGGTGTCCACGATCGCGGCGATCATGTCCTGGCGCTCGGCCTCGGCCCAGCCGTAGGAAGCCGGCGGCGCCTCGGCGAACGGGGCACCGCGGACCAGCGCCAGGGCGTGGGCGAGGGCGGCGTCGGCGGTGGCACTGGTGCTGCGCATGCCGCGCCGGTAGAGGCTGCGGAACTCGTCCCAGTCGCAGGTGACGGCGGGGGCGAAGGCGTAGCCCTCGGTGGTGTCGGTGGGCAGGTAGGCGCGGCCGTCCGGCGTGCTGCCGAACCAGGCCGCCAGGTCGGCGAGTTTGGCCGGCAGCGGACTCCTGGCGTCGGCGGCGGTGGGGTGCGGGTCGAGGTGGGCGGCGCCCGGGTGCAGGTCGTGGTCGAGCGCGTGGTGGTCGGCGCCCGGCCGCAGCGCGAGGTAGACGGCGAGTTCGGTGAGCCGGGGCAGCGCACCGGGTTCGACGGCACCGGGGGTGCCCGCCACGTCGACCGGGCCGAGCAGCCGGATCCGGGGGGCGTTGCGCGGGGTGTGCGCCTCCGGGGAGCGCAGGATGGCGAGCAGGTCGTCGCTGTCGCTGCGGCCGGACGTGGTCCGGGCGACGGGCGCGACGGCGGCCGGGCCGGGCTCGACCGTCGCCGGCGCCGTAGCAGCTGAGCCGCCCTCGGGGCCGCTGTCAGGACCGTTCTCGGAACCCGGGACGGGCCCAGGGACGGGGACGGGGACGGGGCCGACGCCGGGGTCCGGCCGGGCGGGGACGCGCGGGTCGACGCCGGAGGGCGCGGGCGCGCTCTGGTGCGTCGGCGCCGGCTCGGCGGGGGGCGCGGGCGCAGCGGGCACGGCCGGCGCCTGCGGGGCCACGGGCCGGACCGGCTGGACGGGGAGCACCGTCACCGAGGCCTCGGCCGGACCGTCCGCACCGGTCGGCTCGGCAGCCCCGGCGGGGTCGCCCGCCTCAACCGCTTCAACCGGTTCCGCGGACTCCCCCGGCGCGCCCGGCACACCCGGCGCGCCCGGCAGCCGCAGGCCGCGGGTGGCCTCGTCGGCGGGCTGCTCCGTCCCGGTGGCCGCCTGCCGCCCCTGCCCGTTGACGGCGAAGCGCGCCGGGCCGGGCGGCGTGGGAGCGGGAACAGCGGCGGGCCCGGGTGCAGGAGCGGGCGCGACCGGGTCCGTCCCGGCGAACGGGCTGGCCCCGGTCCCGATGCCCCGGGCCAGCAGCCGGGGCCCGGCCGCCGCCCCCGTGTCCCCCTCGGCCGCCGCCCCCGCAGCGCCGACGGCGGCCAGCACCGGTACGGCGAGCGGGAGTTCGGTGGTGTCGGTGTCCTCGTCCGGGTCGAGGCCGGGACCGTCCAGGGTCCAGGCGGGCGCCGGGTACTGGGTGCTGTCGTCGGCTACCCGGAGCAACTCGGCTACCTGGTCGTACTGGTGGTCGTCCAGCCGCTGGAGTTCGACGGTCAGGTGCAGGCCGGGAATGGCGGCCTGACCGGCGGTCGGCAGGGTCCAGCGGGCGACCGGTCCGGTGCCGCGCTCGGGGGCGCGGGTGATGACGGCGACGCAGGTGCGCGGGCGGGCGTCCAGCAGGCGACCGAGCTCGGCCGGGGTGTCCCCGCCGGGCTGCTGGGCGCAGAGCACGATCTCGGGCACCCAGGACTCGTCCGCCTGGCCCCGGCTGCGGGCCTCGCGCGGGCTGGCGGCCTCGGCCGCGACCAGGGTGGCGCGGGCCTTGGCGGTGCGCGGGCCGAGCGCGGCGAGCGCCGCCTCCAGGGTGGGGTGGCGGTGGACCCGCTCGGCGGCCGGTCCGGTGATCGGCACCTCCTCGGCGAGGTCCACCAGATGCAGGTGGAGCCGGTCGGCCAGCGGGCTGTGGGCGAGCTCGATGGCGAGGGTGCGCAGCACGGCCCGGGCGTCGTCGGGGTGTCCGGACAGGTGGAGCAGCCGGACGGCCTCCAGGTCGGCGAGGACCACCGAGCCGTCGGGCGAGGTGCCGAGGGTGACCAGCGCGGGGTAGGGCGCGTGGGTCTTACGGGCCTGGGCGGGGCTCAGCAGGTCGGAGGACTCCTCGCTGCACCACCAGACGTTGGCGGCGTGCGCGGCGCGGAACGGCGCGATCGGGGTGGCCGGGCCGGACAGGTGCAGTTCGATGGTGTGGTCGGGGGTGATCCGGGCCGCCACGATCGCGGGCAGCCGCTTGCCGCCACGGGTGGTGTTGCGGGCCAGGGTCCGCAGGGCGCGGTCGAGCAGCTCCAGGCCGGCCTGGTCCTGACGGACCATCAGTTCGTTCTCGAAGGCGGCGGCCTCGGCCTCGGGCATCGCGATGCGGTGGCCGGGGCGGCGGCCGCGCTGCTGGGTGCCGCGCTTGTAGGCGACGGTGCCGACCATGACGGCGGCGAGCAGCACGCCCACGGTGGAGGCGGCGAGGGCGACGCCGTAGTCGTCGCTGGGTGCCGGGGAGGCGTGCGCGGCGGGGGCGGGTGCGGGCGTGCGGTCGGGGGCGTGGGTCGGCGCCGGGGCCTGGGTGGCCGGCGCGCCCTGGGCGGGAACCGGGGTCTGGGTGGGCGGGGCGGGCTGGGGCGTGGCGGCGGGAGCGGGCGTCTGCCCGGCCCCGGCCTCGGCTCCAGCTCCGGCCCCGGATCCCTCGGGCGCGGGCGTCTGCCCGGCCGCCGGCGCGGCCGCTCCGGGCACGGTGAGCACCATCCCCGGCTCCAGCACATCCGGGTCGATCAGCCGCTCGCCGTCCGGTGCCTGGACGCCCTTGTTGGCCTCGAACAGCTTCGGCCAGGCCTCGGCATCCCCCAGTTCCCGCTGGGCGATGGCCGACAGGCTGTCCCCGGACCGGACGGTCACCGTCTTCGGCCCACTCGCTCCCGACTCGGTCCCGGCCTGCGGCACCTGCGCCGTGGCGGGCGTCGCCGAGGCCGAGGTGTCGCCGGACGAAGGCGCCTGGGCCTGCCCCGATGCCTGCCCGGCGGCCTGCCCGGACGCCGCCCCGGACGCCGGGGCCTTCGCCTCGTCCGGCTTGGCGTCCGTCGGCATCAGCAGCTCCCAGCCGGGCTGGATCGGGCGCTCCGCGTCGAAGCGGATGCCCGAATCCCCCATCATCCGGCCGTCGTTCAGCTTGGCGATCTCCACCCAGCGTTCCCCGGAGCCCAGTTGGCGCTCCGCGATGGACCACAGGCTGTCGGCCGGACGGCTGTCCCGCACGGTGTAGGTGGGCTGCTGGTCCGCCGCCTGGACGGGGGCCGGGGCGGGTTGGGCGGCGGGCAGCGCGGCCCGCTGCACGCCCGGGGTCAACTGCGCCTGGGCGGACGGGCCCTGGGCGAGTTCGGGCACCGCGGCGAAGGCCGAACCGGCCACCGGCAGCAGCGCCAGCACCGAGCCGACCAGCCCGGCCGCCATCCGCTGGCTCCAGCCGAAGGCCGGGATCCGGCGGGCGATCCGGCCGCGCAGCTGGGCGGGGACCTCCAGCAGGACGGAGAGCGCGAAGCACGCCCAGGCCAGCCAGCCGACCACCACCAGCAGCCAGAGGAACAACCGACCGTCGTCCGGACTGGTGAGCGCCTCGCCCACCCCGCCGGAGGCGACCTCGCCCATCGAGGCGACAGCCTGGGTGCCGTACAGCAGCAGGGCGGGCACGCCGAACAGCAGGGCGAGCAGGGTCACCAGGGCGGCGAGCGCGGCGAGCACCGCGCCGCCACGGCCGGGTCGGCGGCGCCCGGGGCGGGCGTGCCCCCTCACCGTCGGCCTGCCGCCCTTCCCTGTTCCGTCCTGCCCGGTTCCGCTCTTCCCGGTTCCGCCCGGGCCGGCGCCGGCCCCAACCGTACGGGCCTGGGCGGTACGGGCCTGGTCCTTGGCACGTGGCGCGACCATCAGTCGGTCTCCGCTTTCTCGACTCCGTGGACGAGGGTCGCACTGCCCTTGCCCGTTACCTTCCGTTCCCCGAGGGCGCCCAGCAGGACCGGCCGGTAGTCGGCCCGCACGGTGACGGTGACGACCTTGCCGTCGTCGGAGAAGACGACGTCGTCCACCTTCAGGCCGTACCGGTCGAGGTAGATCCCGGCCGCCTGCCGGACGTAGTCCTGGCGGACCTTGAAGCCCTTCCCCTGCAGCACGTCCGCCTGGTCGAGCTGCTGGCCGCCGACCCGCGCGGCCTCCTGGGCGTAGGCGTCGGTGCGTTCGGCGACCCGCAGGCGGCCGCCCGCGTCGATCACCAGCGCGATGACGAGCACCAGGTACGCGGCGCAGATCGCCACGAAGAGGGCGACCGCGCCCCGGTCGGACCGTCGCCCGACCGTGCGCCGCCGGCGGCCCCGCAGCCCGCTCAGCACCCGCACCCCCTCCCCCCGATCCACACGATGTCTCCCCACCGGCTCCCCACCGGGCGCCCCTCGGTGCCGTTGCGTCATCCCCCGAGCGCTCTCCGCTTGCGTCTCCCCCGCGCGGGCCGTCCCCAATCCCCCGGCCGCGCCCCTTGCGGCCGGTGCGCCGCCCCCTGCTGTCGTCATGTGCCGCGGTAGCGGTCCATCACCGAGGTGAACTCCCCGACGAGGTGCTTCGTCACGGGCAGCCCGGACGGTCCGCCGAGCAGGTCCGCGAGTTCGACGTCACAGGTCACGGTCACCGTCACGGCCACCACCCGGCCGCCCGGCAGGTCCATCGGCGCCTCGGAGACCTGGACGTCCGAGTTGCGGCAGGACACGCCCTGCTGGCGCAGCGTCGCGAGCGCGGATTCCTTGGCGGGCCCGTCCACGGCGACGGCACTGCGCTGGAGCGAGCCGGTCCGGGCTCCGGCTCGGGCCGCGGCCTCGACCGTGCCGGCCGCGGTCTGCACCCGCCCGGCGGCGATCGCGAGCAGCACCAGTCCGACCACTCCGGGCACGACGATCGCCGCCTCGATCGCGACCCCGCCCCGGTCCGGCCGCCGGAACCGCCCGCGCCACCCCGGCCGCCCCGGCCGTCCCGAACGCGCCAGCCATCCCGACCGCCCCAGCCGTCCCGAACGCCCCAGCCGCCCCGTTCGCCCCGACCGGTCGGCACCGGCCGGTGCCCGCCTCACGGCTTCACCACCGGCGGGACGAAGCGCTCGCGCGGCGCCTCGGCGAACTGCCGGACGCTGGGCCCGGTGAGCCCGGGGATCAGCAGCGGCGGCGTCAGCTCCACGGTGACCTTGATCGTGTCGGCCGTGCTGTCGCCCGTCCCCACCTGGTACGTGTGCACGCCCTGCCGGTCCAGGAAGTCCCGGGCCTGGCGCGCGGCGGCCTCGTTCGCCGCCTGCTCCGTCGCGTTGCCCTGCACCCGGCCGGCGTCCACGCCCTCCCGGGCGGCGGTGAGCGCGACCTGCCGGTCGTACCAGATCAACGCGGCCTGGACGACCAGCAGCAGGAGCAGCAGGACGACCGGGAAGACGATGGCCAGACTGATGCTCATCGATCCCCGGTCGCCCCGGCGGCGGAGCGGACGACGGCGGGCCCGGATCACTTGGTGGCGCCCCCCGCGGCGCCGCCGGGCAGGTTCGGGTCCTGCTCGACCTTGGTGACCACCTTGTCCTTCAACAGGTACAGCGCGGTCGCGACGGCCCCGGCGACGAACACCAACGCGATGATGGCGAGCGCGAGTTCGATGCTGATGGCGCCGCGGTCGCCGCGCGCCCGGGCGGCCCGCAGCCGGCCCAGCCGCAGCGTGAACAGCAGCAGGGCGAACTGCACGGGCAGCAGGACGGGGCGCAGGACGGGCCGCAGCACCCGACCTGCCAGCTGGACGAGTCGTACGGTCATCGGGGTCTCCCGGGGATCTGGGGTGTGGTGTGTGGTGTGTGGTGTCAGCTGCTCGGCCGGGAAGGTCAGTTGAGCATCTGGTGGAGTGCGGGGAAGACGATCAGGACGGTCATCAGCAGGGTCAGGGCGGCGCCCGGCGCGACCATCCGCTCACTGTCGGCGTTGGCCCGGGCCAGGTCCTCGGCGAGCAGTTCGCCGCGCAGGCCCTTGGCCCGGGCCCGCAGGGTGTCGTAGACGGCGGCGCCGTCAGTGCCGGACAGCCGCATGATGTCGGCCACGTCCTGGAGCGGGCTGAGGCCCAACTCCTCGGCCAGCGCGTCCAGTCCGGCCCAGGGCGGGAGCCGGTCGGTGGCCGCGCGCTCCAGCGCGTCGCGGATCCGCCGGAACACCACGCCCTGCCCGACCGCGGCGGCCCGGCGCAGCGCCTCCGCGGGGCCGCAGTCGGCGGCCCGCTCCATCGCGACGAGCTCCAGGTAGGCGGCGATGCCGTGCAGGTACTCGGTACGGGCCTCCTTGGCCTCGCCGCGCACCACGGCGTCCGGGACGAACCACAGCAGCCCGGCCAGCAGCGGCCCGGCGACCAGCGGCAGCGCGAACGGCAGGCCGACGTCCATCAGCACGGCCATCGCGCCCAGGTAGGCGGGCAGCAGCAGGCCGAGCGCGGCGAACAGCAGCTTGTGCACCATGAAGCGGGCCGGGGTGCGGCCGATCAGGGCGAGTTCGCGGCGCGGGATCGTCACCCCGCGCAGGGTGACCGAGCGCTCGCCGATCCGGTCGTACCAGCGCGGCCGCTCGTCCGGGTCCGGTTCGCGGTCGGCCGGGGTGCGGTGCAGCCGGTCCAGCGCCTGGCGCAGGTCCGGTGGCGCGGGCCGCAGTTCGGCGACCAGCAGGGCGAGGCCGCCGGCCGCGACGGCGCCGGCCAGCACGGACCAGGGGGAGATCACCGGACCTCCCCGAGCCGCTCGACCGGCTCCGGCCCGGAACCGCGCAGCCGGCGCCCGCTCTTGCCGCGCCGGTCCGGGGCGAGCAGCCGGGGCACCGGCGGGTGCGCGGCCAGGGCCCGCATCCAGGCGATGATCGCGACGAACAGGGCGGCCACCACGGCCAGCACGATCTGGCCGAGGAAGGTCCCGTACGGGCGGGTGTACTCGCTGTTGAAGGAGCCGACCGTGACGACCAGCACGATGATGCCGACCAGCCAGCGGATGGTGGTGCGGTGCTTGGCCCGGTCCGCCTCGATGGCGCGGCGCTGGCGGACCTCCTCGCGCACCGACTCGGCCATGTCGGAGAGCGTCCGGGCCAGGCCCGGGCCGCTGTCCCCGGCCCGCAGCACCAGCGCGGCGAGCACCTTGTCGGCGGTGGCGTCGGCCAGGCTGTCGGCGAAGGCGTGCAGCGCCTCCTCGGGCCGCCAGCGGGCCTGCAGCCGGGCGGCCAGTTCGCCGATCTCCTCCTCCAGGGCGGCGGGGGCGGTGCGGCGGCTGGTGACGATGGCCTGGTTGAGGCCGACCCCGAGCAGCAGCACGTCGGCGATCCGCTGGGTCCACTCGGAGAGCGCCTCCAGCCGCTCGATCCGGCGGGTGTCCGGGCGGGTGGTGTCGAACAGCCAGGGCAGGCCGAAGACCGCCAGCGGCACCAGCAGCGCGGTCAGCGGGATGCGGGTGAACAGCCAGGCCAGCGGGGCGCCGACGAGTGCCAGCGGCAGCTGGATCCGGCGCAGCCGCACCATCCGCAGCGAGGCGCTGCCGGGGGCGCCGTACCAGAACACGTGGGCGCGGCCGGCCAGCGGGTTGTCCCGGCCGGCCGGCTCGTCCTCGTCGACGGGCTCGCTGCCGCGTACCCAGACCACCAGGGCGACGAGACCGCCCGCGAGCGCCAGCCCGCACAGGGCGAAGAGCAGCATCACCGCGGGCCACCGCCGATCCGCAGCTGGAGCGGGGCGGCCCAACTCCCGTACCGGGAGCCGAGCAGCGAGGCGTCGAAGCCGGCCCGGCGCAGGTCGTCCAGGCACTGTGGCGGGGTGTGCGGGACGGCGCGCGGCTCGCCGAGGTCCGGCCGGGGGCCGAAGACGGTGTTCAGCGCGGGCCGGCCGCTCTCGCCGAGGCCGGTGACCTCCAGGACGTGGGAGACGAAGCGGTGCCGACGGCCGCCGACGGCGGTCTCGTCGACCATGGAGACGTGCACGATGAGGTCCAGGGCGTTGGCGGTGAGCCGGTAGGCGAGCGCGTCGGTCATGTGCGAGCCGTACTCGAGGCAGAGTTCGGCGATCCGGTCGACCACCATGTGCGGGCCGCGGGCGTGCAGGGTGCACATCGAGCCGCCCTCGCCGTTGGTCATCACCCGCAGCATCGGGACGACCTCGCCGGAGCGTACCTCGCCGACGATGATCCGGGAGAGGGTCATCCGCAGCGCGGCCGGAATGAGGTCGCCGATCGACAACTCCCCGGCCAGGCGGCCCTCGACGCGCTCCCCGTTGCCCTCCCGGGCCTCCATCGGAACGACCTGTCGCAGGTGGCCGAGGGTGTGCAGCCAGAGCTCGAACTCCGACTCCAGGGTGCCGATCCGCTCGTCCGGTGGGATCTCGGCGGCCATCGCGCGCAGCAGGCTGGTCTTGCCGACGCCCTGGGTGCCGGTGATCATCACGTTCTTCCGGGCCCGGATCGCGGCGGCCAGGAAGGCGGCCAAGGTCCCGTCCAGGGTGCCGAGTTCGACCATCTCGGGGAGCGTCGCGGAGGCCACCCGGTGGCGGCGGATCGCCACGTACGGGCGGGGCGTCACCTCGGTCAGCGCCTGGAGGCGCATGCCGCCCTCCAGCCGCAGGGCGAGGGTGGGGCTGGCGGTGGACAGGCTGCGCTCGCCGCCGCCGTGCTGCCGGGCCAGATCCTGGAGCAGTTCGACGAGTTCGGCGTCGCTGTCGGCCACCGGCGGTACCTGGCGCAGGGGTTGGTGCACCTTGGAGACCCAGACGTCGTCGCACCCGTTGACCAGGATGTTCTCGATCTCCGGATCGTCCAGGTAGGGCTGCAGCCGACCGGCCCGGAACAGCAGGTCGAAGACGGCCTCGGCGAGGGCGCGGTCCTGCTCCCGGGTGGGCGGGATGCCGTGGGTCTGGGCGTACGCGTCGGACCAGCGGGCGACCGCCTCCTCGATCAGCGCACGGCCGCGCTGACGGCGGGTGGCCCGGTCCGGCTCGGCACCGGAGGTGGCGGTCAACCGGGCGATCTGCTGGTGCAGTTCGGCCGCGACCTGGCGCTTGAGCTCGCGCGCGACCTGCGGGTCGACGGTCGGCCGGGTGGCGCTGCCGCGCACGTCCAGCGAGGGCAGCTGGGCGGGCACGGCGGTCGGCCCGGCGGCCACCGGCTGGGGCGCCGGCGGCTGCGACTGCGACTGCGGATGCGGCTGCGGCTGCGGCGCGACCGGGCCCGGCTGGTACGGCTGTTGCTGCTGCTGCGGTGCGGCGGCCGGGACGGGCGCGGCCCAGGGCAGGGCGGCCGGGTCGGCCGTCGGGTGCTGGTGCAGGGGGCTACCGCGCACGGAGCACCTCCCCGGGGTCGTAGGGGTGGCGGTCGCCGGTCCGACGCTCGGTCACCGTCGGTTGCTGGAGCTGGTAGGGGCCGTCGTCCTCGTCGGCCGGCCCGGCGGCCGCCCCCTGGACGTGCGCCGGGAACGGCGCCGGGGCGGCCGGCTGCGGCGCCAGACCGGCGAGCGGCGCGACCGGGCCGGTGGTGATCACCGGCGGGGCGTAGGAGGGCGGTTCCGCCTCGCCGGGGGCGGTCCCGGGGGCCGCCTGGCCGTACCCGGGCCGACCGTACCCGGGCTGCAGGTGGGCGGGCTCCGGACGGGCGGGCTGGGGGTGAGCGGGCCGGGCGTGGGCGGGCTGCGGAAACGGCGGGTAGCCGGGCTGGGCCTGACCCTGGTACGTCCGGTCCGGGTACACCTGCTGCCCGTACCCGGCCGGCCCGTACGGACTCGACGCGGGCCCCGCGGGCGCGGGCGGCACCGGGGCGGATGCCGCAGGCGTGGGCGGCACAGCCGTGGGCGGCACCGGCGTGGCCGGCAGCGGGCCCTGCGGCAGCGGCGCGGCCGCCGGGCCCGCGGTGGGCGCGAGCCGCTGCCGCCGTCGGCGGACCAGCAGCTGCACCTCGTCCGCCGCCGACCGCGCCGTCCGCATCAGCTCCGAGCGGATGAACCGCCGGTCGGTGGTGTCCCCGCCGTCCGAGAGCACCCGGGCGGTGCGGGGGGCGTGCGGCAGTTCGCCGAGCACCGGCAGGCCGAACTCGCGGGAGACCTCGGAGCCCGAGTACGGCCCCTCGCAGACCAGCAGCAGCCCGAGGGCGTCCGCCCCGGTCCCGGCGGTGGCGAGGTCCTCGCCGAGCGCGGCGAGCCGCGGCCGGGCCGCGCTCAGCCCGCGCAGCGTGCTGCGGACCGTCACCGCCACCACGTCGGCGCGGCGGGCCAGCACCGCGCCGGCCCCGGTGGCGCCGGAGCGGCCGAGGTCGACGATGACGTCGTAGCCCTGGTGCTCGATGCCGTGCAGCAGTTCGGCGAGCGGCTCCCAGGTGTAGGCGAGGCCGGAGGCCTGGGCCGGGTCGGTGAGGCCGGGCAGCAGCAGCCGCTCGGCGTCGCCCTCGGGCGAGAGGTCGATGAGCTGTTCCCAGATGGTCTGGGCGAGCAGTCCGCGCCGGTCGGCGACGGCCAGGTTGCGCAGCCCGTACACCGCCTCGACCCGGCCCTCCAGGGCGCCGGCCAGCACCGCGCCGCCGTCCGGGTCGGCCTCGACCAGCAGGATCCGGCGGCCGGGCTGGAGCGGCCAGGCGAGCAGCAGTGCCAGGGCGGTGGTGGTCGCCCCGGGCGCGCCCGGGCCGCCGACCACCGCGATCACCGCCATCAGGCGCCACCCGCCCCGGCCGGGGTCGAGGGCCCGCCGGTGCCCGCGGGGGCGGCCCCGCCGGAGGGCGTCGCGCCCGAGGGAGCAGCGCCCGTGGGGGCCGCGCCTGTGGGGGCAGCGCCCGCAGGGGCGGCCGAGGGCGAGGCCGGGGTGCTGCCGCCCGTCGCGGCGCGCGGGGCCAGCAGCACCTGGATCCGTCCGCCGGCCACCCACTGCGCCAGCCGCGGCCCGTCCGCCGTGCCGACCGCCACGTCGATCACCTGGCTGCCGTCGGTGTCCACCCGGCCGACGGTGATGACCGTCGCGGCCAGCGAGTCGGGCCGGCCGTTGTCGGGGGTGTTGACCACGACGATCTGCACCCCGGGCTGGAGCCGGCTGGCGGGCAGCTGGGTGCGCTTGGCCGACACCCCGACCACGATCTGCCCCGGCTGCACGGTCAGGCCCTGCGCGAGGTCCGAACCGGTCAGCATGGCACCGCGCTTGAGGTCGGTGGCGGCCCGCAGGCCGACCGCCCTGGCCCGGTCCTGGGCGGACACCGGCCGCAGCGCCGGGTCGCCCGCGATCCGGGCCACCACCAGGTCGTCGTCGGTGATGACCTGCCCCCAGGGCACGTCCCGGGCGAGCGCCAGCACCGCGACCCGCTGGCCGGTGCTGTTGTAGAGGACGGCCCCGCCGAGCCCGCCGGCCGCGATCAGCGCGACCGCCATGGCGAGCACCGCGGGGCGCCGGCGCCGGGCCCGCAGGGTGCGCCCGGGCGCGTGCGGCGTGGCCCGGCCCCGGCCCTGGTCCTGCTGCTCCGGTACCGCCACGGACACCGCGGCGCCCGCCGGCGTGCCGGACCCCGGCGTCGCGAATGTACGGTTCTCCACCGGGTTCCGCCCTTCCCTCGTTCGCTTTCCGGATCGTCAGTGGCCGAATGGCCCTTGCGGCACGGTCAGTTGAGGACCTGCACCTCGGCGACCTTGAGCGCGAGGTCCGCTCCGCGCGGCATGTCGATGTCGAAGGTCTTCGCGTTCGGCCCGGTGATCACCACATGGGCCCGCCAGTGCGCGGTGACCGTGCCGGTGAACACTCCGCCCTTGCGGGTGCCCGAGCCGACCGCGAACTCGTAGCCGCAGTCGGGGGACTTCGCGTCCCCGTACTTCGGGTCGTACGGCGTCCCGGCCGTGGCGCAGTCCACCGTCATCCCCTGGCCGAAGTCCCAGGTCATGCCGTCCAGTTGCGCGGTGACGGTGACCGAGGCACCGGGCACGGTGAGCGAACTCGGCCTGGGCGCCACCATGCCCTCGGCCCAGAGCCAGACCGGCAGCTTGACCACCGCGGTGTCCTTGGGCGCCAGGCTCGCCTTCGGGCTCGGGAAGACCATCCGGTCGGCGAGCAGCTTCGCCTGGACGGTCAGGTCGATCACCGGGGTCGCGCCCGCCGCGTTGCTCACGAACTGGGTCTGCAGGCCGTCCTGCCCGCCGTCCGTCTGCGGGCACACCTTGGAGTAGACGGCGCCCTCGGACGGCTTGTGCCCCTCCCACGCCTTGTCGCCCTCCGGCGGCTGCTGGTCCAGCGGCCGGAAGTAGCACCCGACGTCGCTGTTGAAGTAGCCGCGCTCCGGGTCGTAGCAGGCCCACTGGGTGCCGTGGTAGCTGCACAGTTGCGGCCCGCCGCTCCCGGTGTCGCCCCCGCCCGGCGCGGGGCCCGTCGTCGAGCCGGTGCTCCCGCCGGTCCCGGCGTGCGAGCAGATCACGCTCGGGGAACAGGTCTCCGCCCCGGCGCCCGGTGGTTCGTCCGCAGTCGCCGTTACCGCCGAGGACAACAACAGCCCGGCGGACAACGATGCGACGACCGCGAACCGTCGACCCGGTTTCCGCGAGTTCAGCATGTCCGGTCCACCTCTCGCTTGAAGTCGTAGATCAGCCAGTGCGCTTGGAACCATCGCAGGGAAGCGGTCGCGACATAGCGGTTGAGCCGGTCGGCCGGATCCTTCGCGGTTCGGGTGACGGCATCGACGCGGTGCCAGTCCGAGAGGTCGAGGCAGTCCTCGATCACGGCGGTCTGCGGATCGGCATTCAGGTCGACGGCCTTCACCACCGCCGAATTCCGCGGCATTCCGGTCATCACCAGTTTGGCGTCGTGGAGTTGACGGAGTCCGACCAGGGCGTCGGACAGCGCCCGCCCGGACGAGTACGCCTCCAGCGCGGAACCGTCCGAATCCGTACGCCCGAAGGCCGTGGCCTGCGCCTGCCACCAGTCCTGATACGTCCTCAGGGCCAGCCGCCCCCGGGCCCCCTCCGGTCCGTCGGTCGGCGCGATCGAGCCGTTTGCCGTACCACCCGAAGGAGTTAACGGGTTCACTCCGGCAACCGTGGGCACGGGCGACCCGAGACGATCGACGGAACCACCGCCGCCACCACTCGCACAAGCGCCGAGCAGCAACACCAGAACCGCCCCGCCAGTCCCAATCGCCCCAGGGCGCAACACATTTCCGCGCTGCCGCATCGCCCCACCTCGTCGCGACCGAGCCGATCCGTGATCAACGGTCGCCAGGAGAATTCCGAAGACCCGCCGATGTTTCCGCTGGGGATCGATTCTTCGCCAACCCACCCCATCACGGCAACACCTCAGGCCCCCTGACCTTACGCGGAAGGCGGTTCCGTCGGGGCACTTTCCCGCCACAGAACGGCCAACAGTTCTTCGGAAAGCGACAATCCGGCCAATGCGCCCCGAACGGCGGCCCGATTGCGCATCAACAGGCGCCCGCCGTGCGGCGGAACGAGCAGGCGCGCGCCCGGCGTACCCGAACCGCCGGGCGAACCGCCGGACGGACCGCCGGACGGACCGCCCCCGTCCAGCAGCCCGGCCACGGCGGGCTGGAGGTCCAGCGGGGCGACCGCCGCCGGGGCACCCGGGACGCCCTGCCGCAGGACGGTGGTGAGCGCCCGACTGAACGAGCCCTCCCCACCCGGCAGTACGGCGTCCCGGCCGCGTCTGCCCGGGGCGTAGCGGCCGATCCGGCCCCAGAGCGGGACCCGGGAGTAGCTGAGCAGTTCGCCCGCGCCGTCCTCGCCGGCCCGTTCCAGCGCCGTCCAGGTGTCCCGGTCGGCCACCGCGTCGACCAGCAGCAGCGCCTCCTCCTGGTCCCCGTGCACCATCGCGCTGACCACCCAGTCCCAGGCCAGGCCGCGCCGGTAGGCGTTGTCGGGGGTGCTGCCGCCGGTGACCAGGGCGAGCCGGCGCCCGCGCGGGTCGGCCACCAACTGGCCGACCAGGCAGACCACCAGCCAGCGGCCGGGGCGCCGGGCCGCGTCCCGGACGGCCGTGAGCATCGCGTTGGCGTCCGCGTCCGGCGCCACGGCCGTCACCCGGCAGCCCGCGGCGCCGGTGTCGAAGCACATCCCGGGCAGCACCTCGGCCAACAGCCGGGCGCCCGCCGGGGCGTGCGCCGACCCGCCGTAGGCCCGCTCGGGCCCGCCGTCCGCCCCGATCACCACCAGATCGACTCCGCCGGCCATCCGTCCGCCCCCTCCTGCGCCCGCCCCTCCACCGATCCCGACGCCGGGCAGGCTACCGCTCCGGGCGGGCGCCGACGGGGCTCCCGGCCCGTCGGCTCAGGGACCATGGGCCCTATCGACGCCCGCGCCGACCGAGGACGATCGGACGCATGGAGCGTGAGGACCGAGTGGAGACCCTGAGCGAGGCCGAGTGCCTGCGGCTGCTCAGCACCGTGCCCGTCGGGCGCGTGGTGTACACCGAGCACGCACTGCCGGCCGTCCTGCCGGTCTCCTTCGAGGTCCTGGACGGGCGGCTGGTGCTCGCCGTGCGCCGGGGCAGTGCCACCGCGCGCGGGCTGGACGGCACGGTGGTGGCCTTCCAGGCGGACCTGCTGGACCCGGTGACCCGCACCGGGTGGAGCGTGCTGGTGCACGGCCGGGCCGACGTGGTCAGCGAGCCCGAGCAGGTGCGCCGGGTGCTGCGCTCGGGGCTGCGGCCGTGGGTGGGGGACCCTGAGCCGCTGTTCATCGCCCTGGTGCCGGAACTGGTGAGCGGTCGGCGGCTGTTCCCGACCGGGCAGGGCTCGCTCGGCCGACCGCTGCTGCGGCCCTGAGCTCGGCTTTCGCGCCCCGCTCCTGACAGGTACCGGCCGGTAGGCATACGCTTCCGGCGTCCTGCCCCCGTGACCCCTCCCCGGGACCGTCCCCTCCAGGAGCGCACCGTGACGACCTTCGCCTCCCTCGCCGAGCTGACCGCCGCCGTCGGCACCGAGCTGGGCACCAGCGAGTGGCACACCATCGACCAGCGGAGGATCGACCTGTTCGCCGAGGCGACCGGCGACCACCAGTGGATCCACGTCGACCCGGAGCGGGCGAAGGAGAGCCAGTTCGGCTCGACCATCGCGCACGGCTACCTGACCCAGTCGATGATCCCGGTGCTGGCCAAGGAGTGCTACAGCGTCGAGGGCGTGCGGATGGCGCTGAACTACGGCTCGGACAAGGTGCGCTTCCCGGCCCCGGTGCCGGTCGGCACCGCGATCCGGGCCACCGCCGAGCTGCTCTCGGCCACCGAGGTGCCGGGCGGGGTGCAGGCGGTGGTGCGCTTCACCATCACCAGCGAGCAGAGCAGCAAGCCGCACTGCGTCGCGGAGGCGATCACCCGCTTCTACGCGTAGCGGCGGGCGCGAGCGCCGGGCTCGGGGCGCGGGCCCGGCGGCGGGCGCCGGGTACGCCGATTGGACCGTGCCGGGCTCCTCACCGGGTCCGAACGGCCCACGGCGAGTAACGTCCGACGAGATGGTTGTCGTACCCCAGTGGCCCCACGGCCCCCGGGGTACGCGCCCGGCCTGCCCGGTAGCCGTGACCGTCCCAGGAGGAGCCGTGCCCCGCCCCGCCCCGTGGTTCTCCCGTCTCGCCGGTCTGACGTCACAGTTCGCGCCGCCGCCCAGCGCACCGGACGCCGACCGCGCCGCGCTCGGCCGAGGCGCCCCGGACCGCGCACTCCCCGGCCTGGCCGGACTGCCCCGCGCCGCCTGGCACCGGATCCGCACCGACACCTTCGGGGCCGACCCCCGGGGCGAACGGCTGGCCCGGATCCGCCGCTCGCCGCAGTTCTCCGACGGCGCCTTCCGCAACCCGGTGCCCACCCGCCGCCTGGTCTACGAACGCAGCCCGCTGGAGATCACCCTCGCCCAGCTGAGCGGGGACAAGACCCGCCGAGCACCGTCCGCCGCCGTACCGGTGCACCGGCTGCTCCCGGTCGACCTCGCCGACCCGCCCGCCTCCGGGCTGCGGCTCACCTGGCTGGGGCACGCCACCGTGCTCGCCGAGATCGGCGGGCGGCGCGTCCTGATCGACCCGGTCTGGGGCGAGCGCTGCTCCCCGTTCGGCTGGACCGGCCCCAAGCGGCTGCACCCGGTGCCGCTGCCGCTGTCCGAACTCGGCCCGGTGGACGTGGTGGTGATCTCGCACGACCACTACGACCACCTCGACATGCGCACCGTGAAGGCCCTGATCGGCAGCGGCGCGGTGTTCGCCGTGCCGCTCGGGGTCGGGGCGCACCTGGAGCACTGGGGCGTACCGGCCGGACGGATCGTCGAGCTGGACTGGTGGGAGTCGGCCGAGGTCGCCGGGCTGACCCTGACCGCCACGCCCGCCCGGCACTACTGCAGCCGGGGTCCGCGCACCAGCTCACTGTTCCTCTGGGCGTCCTGGGTGGTCGCGGGCGGCGGGCACCGGATCTTCCACAGCGGGGACACCGGCTACTTCCCCGGCTTCGCGGAGATCGGCCGCCGGCTCGGCCCCTTCGACGCGACGATGATGCAGGTCGGGGCGTACAGCGAGTTCTGGCCCGAGGTGCACATGACCCCGGAGGAGGGCGTCCGGGCGCACCTGGACCTCGGCGGCGAGCTGATGCTGCCGATCCACTGGTGCACCTTCAACCTGGCGATCCACCCCTGGGAGGAGCCCGCCGAGCGCGTGGTCACCGCCGCCCAGGCACTCGGCGCCCACCTGGCGGTCCCCCGCCCCGGCAAGCCCTTCGAGCCCGCCGACCCCCCGGCGCTGCGGCTGTGGTGGCGCGCCGTCGCGGCCACCCCGCGCGGCATCGAGCCGCTGGTCGCGGAGCGGACGGAGGCACGGGAACAGGTGACGGGTTTCAGCGAACAGATTTCAAACTCTGTTATCTGAAATCTGTTCGCTGAAATCTGAAATCTGAAAGCTGAAATCTGTCATCTGTTCGCCGTCAGCCGTTCGCCGAAGCCCGTTCGCCGACGGCCCTCCGGCGGCGTCGGATCACCGCCCAGCCCGCCTCCTGCACCACCAGGGTGAGCACCCCGGCCAGCACGATCCCCAGCAGGTTCAGCAGCAACTGCACGCTGGAACCCCAGAATTGATCGACCTTGCCGTAGCCGAGCGCGACCGCCGCGTTCGCCGCCGCGGGCACGGTGGTGACCGAGATCGCGACGCCCACCAGGGTGCCGGCCTTCGCCGAGGTCAGCGAGAGCAGCCCGGCGACGCCCGCCAGGAAGGCGACCACGAAGGAGGTCGCGTCGGGCTGCCAGATGAACGAGGTGTTCGGACGCACGGCGTCGAACTTCTCCTCCGAGAAGAGCCCCAGAGCGTCCATCAGCAGCCCGAAGCAGACGGTCAGCGCCATCGCCACCAGGAAGCCCGTGACCAGGGCGTTCAGCGAGCGCAGGGCCGGGCGCGTCCGGCGCTGGACGATCGCCACGCAGAGCCCGGCCAGCGGCCCGAACTCCGGGCCGACCGCCATCGCGCCGACGACCAGGATGGCGCTGTCCAGCACCGAGCCGCAGGCCGCCAGCATGGTGGCCACGGCGAGGAAGGCCAGGAACACCCAGGTGAGGGCGGACTCCTCGTGGGTGATCTCGGAGACCGACTCCCACACCAGCGCGTCGGCCCCCTCCCCCGGGGCCAGCCGCTCGGCCTCGTCGGCCGCCGCCGAGAGGGCCAGGTCGAGCGCCGAGACGTCGATCGCCCCGCGCTCGACCAGGCCCGTCCCGCGCAGTGCGCCCAGCACCTCGTCCAGTGCCTCCCGGGCCACGTCGCAGAGCACCACGTCCCCGGCGGGCCGGACGGCCGCGTCCGGCAGGACCACCACGTGGGTGACCCCGACCGAGTCGTCCAGGCAGTCGAGCACCGGCGCGCGCAGGTCGGGCGGGACGATCAGGCGAAGGTGCAGCACGGGCTCTCCGGTACGTAGCGGACGGAACGGAAAATCCCGCCCACCATAGGGCCCGTCTTCAAACTCCCGCCTGCGGCCCGACCCGCCCCTCCCCGCCACCACACCACCCGACCCGGCATCACAATGAAACACGTTCTATCCGAGGTCCGCGTTACCCAGGTCACACCACCGCACGGTTGGCTTCTGCCACTATGGGCCGGTGACCGACCTGACAGAACAGCAGAGACCGACCGAGTGGGCGCCCGCCCCGGCCACCCCGTTCGCCGCCCTGCTGGAAATCGAGCAGCTGAACGAGAACACGTTCCGGGGCCACTGCCACGCCGGCGCCCCGATGCGCGCCTTCGGCGGCCACGTCGCCGCGCAGGCCCTCGCCGCCGCCGGACGCACCTGCGCCCCGGAGCGCGCGGTCCACTCCCTGCACGGCTACTTCCTGCTGCCCGGCGACCCGACCCGGCCGATCGAGTACCAGGTCGACCGGCTGCGCGAAGGCTTCACCTACACCACCCGCCGGGTCCGGGCGGTGCAGGACCGCAAGGAGATCTTCAACCTCACCGCCTCCTTCAAGCTCCCCGAGGCGGCGGCCGGCGACCGCCAGCGCGAGGTGCCCCCGCTGCCCGCCCCGGAGACCCTGCCGGACGCCTTCTCGCACTGGGACGAGGAGCTGCGCACCGCGATCAAGGCCTCCGACGGCTTCCGCGACCTCGAGCTGCGCTTCGTGCCGCCGGACGCCCCGGGCCTGCCGCCGGCCGTCCCCGGCATGCCCCAGCAGTTCGTCTGGCTGCGGATCGCCACCCGGCTGCCGGACACCGACCCGCTGCTGCACACCTGCGCGCTCACCTACCTGTCCGACCTCACCCTGGCCTCCACCGCCGGGCTGCACGAGCAGGCGAACTTCTTCCAGCGCACCGAGCCGCCCCGGCTGCTGATGACCTCGCTGGACCACGCGATGTGGTTCCACCGCCCCTTCCGGGCCGACGAGTGGCTGCTCTTCGCCCAGCGCAGCCCCTCCGCCTCGGACGGCCGCGGCCTGTCGCTCGGCGAGTTCTACGACCGGGACGGCCGACTGGTGGCCTCCGCCACCCAGGAGGCGCTGATCCGCCGGATGCCGTGAACCGGGCGGGCACCGGAGGCCGCCGGGACCCGCGCGGGAGCCGCCCGTAGGCCACCCGTGGGCCACCCGGAGACCGCCGGGCGCCCCCACGCGCCGCCCGGGCGGACCGTCGTGGACGGCGGGCGGACCACGGTGGACGGCGGGCGAACGGAAGGGGGCCGGTCGGCGTCATACTCCTGAGCGGCCCCGCCCCGTATCATGGTGCGGGTGACCAAGGTTGACCTGTCACCACGGCCGGTGGAGGCGATGTCTCCGCGTCAGCTCGAACGCCGCCAAAGCCTGATCGCGGCCGCGCTCGCCCTGGTGAACGAGATCGGCGTCGAGCGGCTGCAGATGAAGCAGGTCTGCGAGCGGTCCGGAGTCGCCCTGGGGACGGCGTACCGCTACTTCTCCTCCAAGGACCACCTGCTGGCAGCGGCGATCGCCGAGTGGCACCGGCTGCTGCTGGCGGACCTGGTGGCCGAGCTGCGCGGACCGCGCGCCGGGCTGGGGGCCACCGACCGGGCGGTCCGGTTCGTCCGGGGCGGGATGCGGGCCTACCAGCGCCAGCCCGAGCTGGCCCGGCTGCGGGTCGCCGTCGCCGCCTCCACCGACCCCTTCGCCAGCGAGACCCTGCAAGGGATGGCCCGGGCCGACAGCACCGCGCTCCAGGCGGTGACGGCCGAGGTGCCGGCGGCGGCCAGTGAACTGGTGCGGCACATCGTGGCGCACGCCTGGCAGGGGGAACTGACGGCCTGGGTGACCGGCCGTACCACCCTCGGGGACGCCAGACGGCGGCTGGAGGACGTGGTGCGGCTGGTGCTGACCCCGTACGAGACCCACTACCCGGCCCCGTACGAGGTCCAGTCCACCGGCTGATCCGGGACGCCCCGTGGCCGGGCGCCCCAAGTCGGAGCGTCCCCAGCCCGGGCGGCCCGGCGGCCGCTCAGACCACCGTCACCGGGTGCGCCACCACCGCCCCGAACAGGTAGCCCTCGCGGTTGAGGGCCGCCCGCTCGGGCTGGGTGGCGCCGCCGCGGTCCGTCGCGCGGGCGCGCAGCTCGTACCGGCCGGGCCGCTCGGGGTGCCAGCCGATGCTCCAGCGCGCCCAGTCCCCGGCGGGCGGCTCCCCGTCCAGCTCGGCGGGCCGCCAGCTGCGGCCGCCGTCGGTGCTCACCTCGACCAGCCGCACCGGGGCCGTACCGGACCAGGACCGCCCGTACAGGCGGTGCTCGCGCCCGGCCGCCAGCCGCGCGCCCTCGGCCAGTTCGAAGGCGGACTTGACCACCTGGGTGGTGAGCGCGACGCCGCCGGGCGGGTGGCCCGGGCCGAACATCCGGTAGAAGACGGTGTTCCAGGGCGACCGGAGCGGGTGGTCGGCCACCTCGATGCTGCCGACCCACTTGATCGAGGCGATGCCGACCCAGCCGGGCACCACCAGTCGCACCGGCGCGCCGTGGTCGGGGGTCAGCGGGGCCCCGTTCATCTCGTAGGCGAGCAGGGCGTCGTCCAGCGCCTTGGCGATCGGCAGCGGCCGGCGCACCGGGCCGTGGTTGGTGCCGTCGACGACGTAGTCCGGGTCCAGGCCGACGGGCAGCACGTCCACCGCCCGGTCGGTCAGCCCGGCGGCCCGCAGCACCTCGGCGAGCCGGACTCCCCGCCAGGCCGCCGAGCCGATGCTGCCCAGCGTCCACGGGGTGCCGGGGACGCGCTGGCCCTGCTGGCGGTGGAAGTAGCTACGGCCGTTGCCGGCGCACTCGATCAGCGCGTCGGTCCGGGTGGCGGGCATCGCCCGCAGGTCGGCCAGGGCGAACTCGACCGCCCGCTCCGGCCCCGGCGCGCCGTGCAGGCCGCTGCCGAACAGCCGCAGCCGCCAGGCGGCCGGGTCGATCAGCGGGGTGCTGGTGTGGTTGCGGACGAAGAACCGCTCCACCGGGACGTGACGGCCGACGGCGGCCCCGCCGTCGGCGTCGCGCAGCGCGTCCCACCGCATCTCGGCGTTGGTGTCGCGCCGGACGAACCACCGGGCAGGCAGCGGCTTGACGATTCCGGGCAGCTCGATGCTCCCCTCGGTGCTCTCCTCGGTGCTCCCCGGCGGGTCGACGCTTCCGGGCACGGGCCTGGCACCTCCTCGGCGGCGGAGCACGACGGCATCCGGACGGCACTGTCCGGATGGCGCTCCATCTCTCCCAGCGTAGGCGCTCGGGCGCTTTCCGTGACCAGGGCGGTGGGCTGGGATGTGCCCCCGGGGCCACCCCAGGGCGGCCCGCCGGCCGAGGGCATCCCCGGCGCCCGCTACCTCGAACTCCCTTCCGGGCACCTGCCGATGGTCGAGGCGCTGCCCCAACTGCGGGAGGCCGTCCTGGAGTTCGTCAAGGGCTGAAACCGCGCCCGCCGAGGTGGGCCGGGGCCGGGAACACCCCGGCACCGGTCCACGTTCGGACGGTCATGCGCATCGGAGAACTCGCCCGCCTCACCGGGGTGTCCGCCCGCCTGCTCCGCTACTACGAGGAGCAGGGGCTGCTCCGGCCCGCCCGCACCGCGGCCGGGTACCGCGAGTACGCGGAGGAGGACACCGTCCGGGTCTGGCAGATCCGCAGCCTGCTCGCGGCCGGCCTGCCCACCCGGATCATCGCCGAGATCCTCCCTTGCGCCACCGGCCCGGCCCCCGCGCTGACGGCCTGTCCGAACCTGCTCGCCACCCTGCGCGGCGAACTCGCCGACCTGGACGCCCGGATCGACGACCTCACCCGCAGTCGCCGGGTGCTCTCCCACTACCTCGCGACCGCGCACGCGCCGAGCGAGGAGCAGGCGGCCTGACGGGACGAAGGTCCCCGCCCGCCGCCTGCCCGGCGCGCCCTCCCGCAACTCGCGCCACCAACTGGACATAGTGCGACATACATCGCGAATCCCCGTGTTCCGAGTATTCCGAGTATGTCGAGAGGTCCGCCCGCATGAGCAGCCAGCCGCCGCAGCCCTCCCCGCGCGTGCAGGAGCCCGACGGCCCCGGCGAACCCGCCGCCACCCTCCCCACCGACCGGGCGGTCTTCGGCATCAGCGCCGTCCTGGTGCTCGCCGTGGTCGCCTGGGGCGTGTTCGCCGAGGACTCGCTCGGCCGCACCTCCAGCACCGCGCTCCGCTGGGTGCTGCACAACTTCGGCTGGCTGTTCGTGGTGGCCGCCGACGTCTTCCTGGTCCTCACCGTGCTGCTCGCCTTCGGCCGCTTCGGCCGGATCCGGCTCGGCCGCGACGACGACGAACCCGAGTTCTCCACCCTCGCCTGGGTCGCCATGATGTTCAGCGCCGGTATGGGCATCGGCCTGATGTTCTACGGCGTCGGCGAGCCCCTGCAACTGTTCGCCGCCCCGCAGCCCGGCTCCGGCCTCGAACCGCAGAGCGCGGCCGCCGCCCAGCAGGCGCTGGAGTTCTCGCTCTTCCACTGGACCCTCCACCCCTGGGCGATCTACGCGGTCGGCGGCCTCGCCCTCGCCTACACCACCTTCCGCAAGGGCCGGGGCAACCGGATCTCCGCCGCCTTCGTCCCGCTGATCGGGCAGCGCGGCGCGGACGGCTGGCAGGGCAGGGCGATCGACCTGCTCGCCGTCTTCGCCACCGTCTTCGGCTCCGCGACCAGCCTCGGCCTCGGCGCGCTCCAGGTCGCCGACGGCCTCGGCTACATCACCTCCGTCCGCAACACCCAGAACGCCCAGCTCGTCATCATCGGCTCGCTGACCGCCGCCTTCGTGCTCTCCGCGTTCTCCGGCGTCCACAAGGGCGTCAAGTGGCTCTCCACCGCGAACGTCGTACTGGCCTCGCTGATCATGCTCTTCGTCTTCGTGTTCGGGCCCTCGGTGTTCGTCCTCGACTCGATCCCGTCCACCGTCGGCGGGTACCTCTCCGACCTGCTCGGGATGTCCACCCAGACCGGCGCCTTCACCGACGAGAGCTGGCTCGGCTCCTGGACGATCTTCTACTGGGCCTGGTGGCTCTCCTGGGCGCCCTTCGTCGGCACCTTCATCGCCCGGATCTCGCGCGGCCGCACCATCCGGCAGTTCCTGCTCGGCGTGCTGCTGGTGCCCAGCGGAGCCACGGTGATCTGGTTCTGCGTCATGGGCGGCACCGCGATCCGGCTGGTCGGCACCGGCACCGCCGACCTCGTCGCGACCATCCCGCGCGGCGCGGAGGCCTCGCTGTTCGAGATGCTGCGCTCGCTGCCGCTCGGCTCGGTCACCAGCGTGGTCGCGGTCCTGCTGGTGATGACCTTCTTCATCACCAGCGCCGACTCCGCCTCCCTGGTGCTCGGGTCGCTCTCCAGCCGCGGCTCGCTGCACCCGCGCACCCCGCTGGTGGTGGTCTGGGGCGTGCTGATGGGCGGGGTCGCCGCCGCCCTGCTGCTGGCCGGCGGGCTCACCGCACTGCAGAACGCCACCATCCTGGTCGCGCTGCCCTTCGTGGTGGTGATGCTGCTGCTCTGCCTCTCCCTGGTGAAGGAACTCCGCGAGGACCCGGCGGCCGGCCCCTCCCGCTTCCACCCCGCCCACGGCCTGCGGGACGCCGTCCGGGTCGCGGTGGGCGAGGCCCTCGCCGAGCGCGGCCGCCGGCCCTGAGGCCCGCCCCGAACCGCCTGCCGAACCCCGCTCCGGAACTCCTCCGAGCCTCCCGCCGCACCAGGGCTGACCAGCGCATACGCCCCACCTGACGGCCGGGTGGGGCGTATGCGGCCAAGCGACGCCCGTTCCCCGTCCGGACTTCACCCGCGCGTACCGACCGTTCACACCGCCCTGGGAGCCTCCCTGTCATGAACGCCAGCCCTCAGGCGCCCTACCAGGAACCGCGCTTCCCGCTCCCCCAGCGCCACCGCCGTCTCCTCGCCTGCACCGCCGTCCTCGCCTCCATCGCCCTCGGCACCCTCGGGGTCGGTGCCACCGTGGAGACCGTCCAGCACGGCCCGATGGCCGCCGCCACCGCGAGCAAGTAGCCGGCCGCGCCCGTACCTCCCGCCCGACCGCACCCCAGCAGGACCCCAGCAGCACCGCCGTCCAGCACCGCCGTCCAGCACCGCCGTCCGACTCCGGACGCGGTGCTGTCGCCTTTCCGGGGCCGGGGCCGTGGTCACGGGCTCCTGGGGGCCAGGTCAATCCGAAGATCGGCAAGCCCTATGATCGCTCTGCAACACGACGCGAAGGGGATGCAGTGGCGCGGGTTGCAATCATCGGTGGCGGGATCAGCGGACTGGGAACGGCCCTCATGCTCGGACGACGGGGCCATGCGGTCACCCTGTTCGAACAGGAGGCCCGACCGGCCGACACCGACCTGGAGCAGGACTTCTACCGCTGGAAGCGGCCCCGCGTCCCCCAGGCCGACCAGCCCCACTCCTTCCTCGCCCCGGTCCGCACGGTGCTGCGCGCCGAGGCCCCCGACGTCCACGCCGACCTGCTGGCCCGCGGCGCCCGGGAGTACCACGACTTCGACTGGTTCGACCGGCACCCGCCGCACCGGGACGGCGACGAGGACCTGGTGACCCTGCGCACCCGCCGCATCGTGCTGGAAGCCGCCCTCACCGCGGCCGTACGGCGGGAGCCCTCCGTCGACGTTCGGCGCGGCCGCCGGGTGAGCGCCCTCACCGTCCAGGACGGCAACCCTCCCAAGGTCACCGGCCTGCGGGTCGACGCCGAGACCCACCCGGCCGACCTCGTCGTCGACGCCGCCGGCCGCCGCTCCGCCGTCCCCGGCTGGCTGACGGCCGCCGGCTGCCGCCCGCCCGTCGTCGAGAGCCACCGCACCGGCATCACCTACCTGTGCCGCTGGTACCGCCTGCGGGCCGACGGCCCGCGCGACCCCGGGCGGGTGCGGGCCGGCTCGGTCGCGGGGTTCGCCGCCGCCGGGGTCTTCCCCTCCGACAACGACACCTTCGCGCTGAGCATGGTGCTCTCCACCGGCGACCCGACCCGTAGCGCGCTCCTCGATCCCGCCGTGTTCGAGGCCGTCCTCCGCCGCTTCCCCGCCTGCGCCGCCTGGCTCGACCTCGACCCCGAACCCCGCTCGGGCGTCCTGGCGATGGCCGGGCTGGACAACCGCTGGACCTCCCTCACCGACGACGCCGGCCCCGTCGTCACCGGCCTGGTCAACGCCGGGGACAGCCTCGTCCACACCAACCCCACCCTCGGCCACGGCGTCGCGCTCGGCCTGCTCGCCGGCCAGTACCTCGCCGGCCACGCCGACCAGGTCGCCGCCGACCCCACCGGCTACCACGACTGGGCCGCCCGGACCCTCCGGCCCTGGTTCGACGCCCAGGTGGCCGCCGACCGCGCCAACGAGCAGCGCCTCCTGGACGGTTCGGCCCTGCCCGAGCGCCGCGCCGCCGCCCTCGCCGCCTGCGCCTTCGACGACCCGGTCGTCATGCGTGCCCGCGCCCACGTCCGCCACCTGGTCAGCACGCCCGACGAGGCCTACGGCAGCGAGGAGGTCGACCGCCACCTCACCGCCTGGCTGGCCGCCCACCCCGACTTCACCCCCCACCACGACGGCCCCACCCGTACCGAATGGGAAGCCCTCATCCCGGCCTGACCACCCCGCCCAACGGACGACAGCCCCGCCGGTTCGTCGGCCCGGCAGGCCTCGTGGGCCGGTAAGCCTCGTGGGCCGACAGGCCCCGTGGACCGGTGGGCGGGCCGACGCAGCGGGCGTGCCACCCGGGGGCAGGGCTCGACCCACGTCCACCCACCACCCCATCGCCGGGGCCCGGGACTCGGGGCCCGGGGCTCAGGACTCGGGACTCGGGGCTCAACTCCCCAGCGAGGTGGCGGGGCGGGAGTGGCGGCCGGTGCCGGGTGCGGGGTGGAGGTCCGGGGCCGGGGCGTAGCGGGCGGCCGGGGGGCGGAGGAGCCAGGTGGTTCGGGGGGTGGGGGTGATCAGGCCGAGCCGGTGGAGGAGGTCGAGGGCGTCGCGGCGCAGGGCGGTACGGTCGGCGAGGTAGCGGGCCGGGAGGTCGTGGTCGTCGGCGATGTCGCCGAGGAGGCCGTCTATCAGCGCGTCGGCGATCGGGACGTCGCCCTCGGTGGCCTCGCCGGGCAGCGGCCGGACCTCCTCCACCAGGCCTTCGACCAGCAGCAGGGCGGCCTGGGCGAGGGTGCCGGTGCCGGGGAGGGCGAGGTCGGTGAGTTCGGCGGCCGGGTCGAGCAGGGCGACGCCCTCGGCCCGCAGTTCGACCTCCAGCCCGAGGAAGTCCGCGAGGGCGGCCGGGCCGCTGAGTCGGTGCTCGTGCAGCCAGGCGCGCCGGTCCTCGGGGAGGTCGGCGGCGAGGACGGCGGGCGTCTCGGCGAGCAGGCGCCGCACGGCGGTGGCGGGTTCGGCCTCGGCGGCGCGGCGGATCAGGTCGGCGGCGTCGGCGGCGAGGGCGGGCGGTCCGGCCGGGACGGCGCGGGCGAGTTCGCGGTCGACGGTCAGCACGAAGGCGGTGTCGGCCGGGTCGGCCGGCAGGTCGCCGAGCACCTGCCAGTCGGCCAGCGCGGCGAGCGCCATCCCGAGGGCGTCCGGGTCGGCCGCCTGGGCCGCGAGTTCGGGGGCCGCGGCCCGCATCGCGTCGAGCAGCCGCCCGTACGGGAGTTGTTCGGGGGCGTCGACGAGCAGGGCCAGGGCGAGGGCGAGCCGGGCGTAGCCGGCCGGGGTGAACGGGGCACCGGTGACGGGGTGTTCGAGGCGGCGGGCGGCGCCGGGGCCGAGACCGGCCTTGCAGAGCCGGGCGTGCCAGGGGCCGACGACCAGGCGGTAGCCGAGCAGGGTGTCGAAGCGTTCGACGAGCCAGTCGCGGTGACGGCGGATCAGCGGGAAGCCGTCGGCGTGCGGGCCGGAGGCGGTGACCAGCGGGTGGGCGAGCAACAGCCGGGCGGCGATGCGGCGTTCGGCGTCCGGGAGTTCCTCGCCCGCCGGCTCCGGGACGTCGCCGGGCAGCTCCGGCAGGGCCCGGGTGCGCTCCGGCCTGCGGTGCCGGCCGGGCCGGCCGAGCTTGGCACCCGACCGGACGACGGGCAGGGCGGCGGCGTCGCGCCGGGCTCGGCGCAGGCCGCCGTCGGTGCGGCCCGCACGGGCCTCGCGGGCACGCGGGACGGCGGCCGTGTGGGCGGTCGGGCCGTGCCACCAGCTGACGGCGGGGTCGCCGGGCTCGGCGGCGCTGCCGAGGTGTCGGGCGGGGTAGAGGCCGAAGGAGGCGGTGCACAGGTCGTCGGCGGTGCCGGGGGTGGCGGCGGCGAACCAGTGGGCGAGCCGGAGCAGTCCCGGGTCGGGCGAGAGCGCCCCGCCGGGCTCCTGCGGGCCGTCAGCACCGTGCTCACCCACGACATCGGCCGGGTCGGCGGCCCCGGTGGCGCGAGCTTCGGCGGGCCCGGTGGCGCCACTGTCGGCGGTGTCGGCGGCGATCCCGGTACCGGCGGCTTCGGGTCCGCGTACGGCGAGGACGGCGGCGGCGGTTCCCCGCCCTGCCCCGCCCCTGCGTCCGTCCGGCCTGCCGGCGGCCACCCGGGTGGCGCCGACCGCGTACTCCTGCTGCTCCATGTCGGGGTCCAGACTAGACGGTGACCGGCTCACCCGGTGGCAGCAACCGCCCTCCTGAGGAAGTCTCCGCAGGAGCCCTCGAAGCGGTCGCCGGCGCTCCGCTCTCCAGGCCGGGCCGTCACTCCCCCCTCCCCGCGCGGGTTACGCACCGGTAACCTGGTCTTCCCGCCCCACCGGTTCCCTCGGGGTCGGTGGACCCTCCACCCCGGGCGACCTCGGAGGCAGACGCCGCATGAGCATCCGTACGACCACCCGCGCCACCACCGGCCTCGGCGGGCGCCTGCGTTCGGCCACCGGCCTGCTCGGAGGCTTCGCGGCCGCCTCGGCGGTGCACCTGGGCTCGATCCTCTCCGGAGCCCCGGTGCTGCGCAACGCCACCAAGCCGGCCCTGATGCCGCTACTGGCCGCCCACAGCGTGGCAGCGGCGGCCCGGACCGAGCGCGAGGCGCCCGAGCTGCTGACCCCGGCGCTGCTGGCGAGCGCGGGCGGGGACGTGCTGCTCCAGTTGAACGACGACACCGCGTTCCTGGCCGGGATGGGCTCGTTCGCGGCCGCGCACGTCTGCTACGTCGCGATGTTCGTCCGGCGCGGGGCGCTCACCGACCGGCGGCGCGCCCTGGTGGTCGCGGCCGCGTACGCGACGGCCTGGGTGGGCATGATCGGTCAGCTCTGGCCGGACCTCGGGGAGCTCAAGGTCCCGGTGGCCGGCTACAGCCTGCTGCTCACCTCGACGGCGGTCACCGCGGCCGGTCTGGGCTGGCGGACCGGGCTGGGCGGGGCGCTGTTCCTGCTCTCCGACACGCTGATCGCGACCCAGTTGGCGAAGTGGCGCGAGCTGCCGGGGCATCAGTTCTGGATCATGGCGACGTACGTGCTGGCCCAGTACCTGCTGGCCAGCGGTCTGCTCCAGCACGAGGAACGGCAGGAGCGGGCGGCCCTCTGACGCACCGCCGCGGCCCCACCCGCCACCGAAACGCCGCCGCGCCGCCGGTCCGGTCAGGGCTCGGCGGCGCGGCGCGCGCGTACGCGGGGGGGCGGGGCCGTCAGCCACTGCGCCTCCGGAGCAGCCAGAAGCCGCCGACGGCGCCCGCGACCAGGGCCAGCCCTCCGGCCAGCTCCGCCGGGTCCCCCGCGACCGAGCCGCCGAGCCCGGTCTTCACCGCACCGTGCGGGGCGACCTGCTGGCTGCCGGCGCCGGACTGTCCGAGCGAGCCGGCCCACTCCCCCGCCGCCTCGCCCCAGTCGCCGAGGCCCTTGTTGGGGGCGGTGGCGGCCACGGTGGTGACCTTGACGGTGGTGGAGAAGGCGCCGCCGTCCGGGCAGGTGCCGTCGACCTTGCTGTCCCCGTTGTGCTGGGAGGCGAGCCGGGCCGAGCCGGTGTGCTTGCCGTCGGAGCCCAGGGTGAGGGTCGCGGGGCCGCCCTCGAAGGCGGCGGAGTGGGCGGTGATGGTCTTGGCGTCGGGCTTGTCCGACTTCTCGCAGGAGACCGTGACCGTCACGGTCTGGCCCGGTGCGGCCTGGGACGGGCTGACCGAGGCCGCGCCGTCCCTGGCTGCTGCGAGGGGGGCCGTCAGACCGGTCAGCACCGTCGCGCCGATCAGGGCGGCGGCGGCCGTACGCGTGGGGCGCATGCCGGAACCTCCGGGATTCTCGGGCGCAGCCGGGGACTCCCATGTCCACGTGGTGTGTCAACTGCACCCGGTCATTCACCGACGGTAGGCAGGCCCACCGGGCCCGGCCACCGCTCAGGACCGTTCGAGCGACGGCCCGTCACCCTCCGTCACCATCACCCGGCGTCACCGCCGCCCCGGGGGCCTCAGAGGTCCAGGTCCACCACGACCGGGGCGTGGTCCGAGGTGCCCTTGCCCTTGCGGGCCTCGCGGTCCACGTAGCTGTCGGTGACGGCGTCGGCGAAGGGCTTGTTGGCGTAGGTGAGGTCGATCCGCATGCCGCGGTTCTTCGGGAACGCCAGCTGGCGGTAGTCCCAGTAGGTGTAGGGGTGGTCGTACTTGAGCGGACGCGGCACCACGTCCTGCAGGCCGATCTCGCCCAGCGCCGCCAGCGCGGCGCGCTCGACCGGGGTGACGTGGGTGAGGCCCTCGAAGGCGGCGACGTCGTAGACGTCCGCGTCGGTGGGGGCGATGTTGAAGTCCCCGAGGATCGCGAAGGGGCGGGGGCCGGCCGCGTCCTCGGCGGAGGCCTTGCGCAGCGCCTCCAGCCACTCCAGCTTGTAGTGGTAGTGCAGGTGGTCGACCTCGCGGCCGTTGGGCACGTAGACGGACCAGACCCGGACCGGGCCGCAGGTGGCGGCGATGGCGCGCGGCTCGACGTCGGGCAGCAGGGCGCCGTCGGCCAGGTAGCCGGGCTGGCCGGGCAGGTCGCGCACGACGTCCTCCAGGCCGATCCGGGAGACGATCGCGACGCCGTTCCACCGGCCGGTGCCGTGCGCGGCCGTCTCGTAGCCGAGCTCGCGGACCTGCTCGTACGGGAAGGCGTCGGCCGCGCACTTGAGCTCCTGGAGGCAGAGCACGTCGGGCTTGGCGCTCTCCAGCCACTCCAGGAGCTTGGGCAGCCGCGCGGTGACGGAGTTGATGTTCCAGGTGGCGATGCGGACGGTCACGGCGGGCGGCCTTCCCGGTGGTTCGGTCGGTACGGACGGGGGTGGGCCCCACGGGGAGACCCACCCCGAACATACCGCCCGGCACCGACAACCCGGCCCGACCGGCACCACGGCCGGGCACTCGGCAGTCGGCCGTGGCGCCGGGCCGGGAAGTGGTCCCCGCCGGACCCGTCCCGCCGGGCCCGGTGGTCAGCCCGCGGGGCGGACCACCGCGGCCGAGCCGCCGCCGCGTCGCACCGGCTCGGCGGCGGCCACCCAGCGGCCGTCCGGCAGCCGTTCCACCCCGGTGGCGGCGCCGATCTCGCCGCCGGCGGCGAACCGGTGCCCGAGCGCCTCCAGCGCGGGCCGCTCCGGCAGCGCCAGAAAGCCTGGCTCGGCCTGGGTGACGGCGCTGTTGCGCTGGCTGGCGCGCGGTGCGGCGATCGCCTGCTCCAGGCTCAGGCCCCGGTCGAGGCGGCCGAGCAGCACCAGGAGGGTGGTGGTGATGATGGTCGCGCCGCCCGGGCTGCCGGTGGCCAGCAGCGGCTCGCCGTCGCGCAGCACGATGGTCGGGGACATCGAGGACCGCGGCCGCTTGCCCGGGCCGGGCAGGTTGGGGTCGGGGACGCCGGCGGCGAGCGGGACGAAGTCGAAGTCGGTCAGCTCGTTGTTGAGCAGGAAGCCCCGGCCGGGGACGGTGATGCCGCTGCCGCCGGTCTGCTCGATGGTGAGGGTGTACGAGACGATGTTTCCCCAGCGGTCCGCCACCGTCAGGTGGGTGGTGTTGGGGCCCTCGTACGGCTCGGGGAGGGCCTGCCCGGTGTCCGCGCAGTCGGCCGGGTGGTACGGGTCGCCGGGGGCGAGCGGGCTGGTGAGCGCGCGGTCCGGGCTGATCAGGCAGGCCCGGGAGGCGGCGTAGCGCTCGGAGAGCAGCTGCCTGGTCGGGACGTCGGCGAAGGCCGGGTCGCCGACCCAGCGGTTGCGGTCGGCGAAGGCGATCCGCGAGGCCTCCAGGAAGTGGTGGTAGTACTGCGTGCCGCTGTAGCCGGAGAGGTCGCCGTCCTCCAGGATGTGCAGCGCCTCGCCGACGGTGGTGCCGCCGGAGCTGGACGGCGCCATCGAGTAGACGTCGTAGTCGCGGTAGGCGACGTGGGTGGGCGCCTGGCGGCGGACCTGGTAGGCGGCCAGGTCGGCGGCGTCGACCTTCCCGGGGCGGGCGTTGCGGCCGGAGGCCGGGTCAACTGGCGGGTGCTGCACGGTGTTGGCGATGTCCTGCGCCAACTCGCCCTGGTAGAAGGCCTTCACGCCGTCCTTGGCGAGCAGCTTGTAGGTCGCGGCGAGGTCGGGGTTGCGCAGGACGGAACCGACCTCGGGAAGCTTGCCGTCGGGGAGGTAGATCTTCGCGGTGGCCGGGAAGTCCTTGAAGCGGCTGTAGTTGTCGGAGGTCTGGCCGCGGAAGGTGTCGTCGACGACGAAGCCGTTCTCGGCGATCCGCTCGGCGGGTTCGAGGTTCTGCGCGAGCGAGCGGGTGCCCCACTGGCGCAGTGCGGAGTCCCAGGTGGCCGGCGTGCCGGGGACGCCGACGGACAGTCCGCTGGTGACGGCGTCGGCGAAGGCGAGCGGCTTGCCGCCCTCCAGGAACAGTCCGGAGTCGGCGGTGCGGCCGGCCGTCTCGCGGCCGTCGATGGTGTGCACCTTGCCGGTGGCGTGGTCGTAGTAGACGAAGTACCCGCCGCCGCCGATCCCGGAGGAGTAGGGCTCGGTCACGCCGAGCGCGGCCGCGGCGGCGACGGCCGCGTCCACCGCGTTCCCGCCCTTGCGCAGCACCTCGATCCCGGCGGCGGTGGCGTCGGCGTCCACCGAGGCCACCGCCCCGCCCCAGCCCACCGCCTCGGGCGCCTTGGGCGGCGGCGCCGCGGCTCCGGCGGGCCCGGTCGTGGTGGCCCAGACCAGTGCGGTGGCGATCAACAGTGATGGCGCTAGGCGGGTCAGAGCCCTCATCCGAGTCCTCCTGAGTCGACGTCACGTCAGTTGTTCCACAGGAGGCATGAATCCGACAACCACACCGCACGGCTACCAATGGGTAGTTGACAGGAGGGGCGGGAGGGGCGGAGGGGAACGGATGACAGCTGACAGATTTCAGCGAACAGATTTCGTTATCTGTTATCTGTTCGCTGAAATCTGTTATCTGAAATCTGTCAGCTGAACCCTGTTCGCCGCCCCACCCCCGCTACAGCGCGCTGCGCTCCACCCGCCGCCGCTTGATGGTGCGGAACCGCCGCGCGACCTGCCGCGCCAGGTCGGCGGCGCCGACCAGCCCCGCCTCGTTGCCGAGGGCCGCGTGGACGATGGTGGCCTCGGGCCGGAAGCCGCGACCGGTGAGGGTGCGGCGGAAGGTGTCCCGGGCCGGGCCGAGCAGCAGGTCGCCGGCCTCGGAGACGCCGCCGCCGATGACGAAGCGCCCCGGGTCGAGGCCGGCCGCCAGGTTGGCGATGCCGACCCCGAGCCAGGTGCCGACCTCGTAGAGCAGCTCGGTGGCGGTCGGGTCGCCCTCCCGGGCGGCCTCGGTGACCAGCGGCCCGGTGATGCCCTCGACCGTGCCGCCGGCCCGGGCGAGCAGCGGCTGCACCACCGGGGACTCCTCGGCGACCAGCTCCCGGGCGTCCCGCACCAGCGCGTTGCCGGAGGAGTACTGCTCCCAGCAGCCGCGGTTGCCGCACGGGCAGCGGTGGCCGCCGGGCACCACCTGCATGTGTCCGAACTCGCCCGCCAGGCCGTACTTACCGCGGTCGACGTAGCCGTCCCGGACGACCGCGCCGCCGATGCCGGTGCCCAGGGTGAGCATCACCATGTGGTCCTCGCCGCGCCCGGCGCCGAAGCGCCACTCGGCCCAGGCGGCCGCGTTGGCGTCGTTCTCCACGATCACCGGGAACCGCAGCCGCTCGCTGAGCGCCTGCTGGAGCGGCTCGTTGCGCCAGTTGAGGTGCGGGGCGAAGAGCACCCGGGAGCGCTCGGCGTCGACCCAGCCGGCCGCGCCGATGCCGACCGCGTGGACGTCGTGCCGGTCGGCGAGCTGGAGCACCAGCTCGACGATCACGTCCTCGACCACCTTGGCGCTCTTGCTCTTGTCGGGGGTGTCGGTGCGCAGCTTCTCCAGCACCTTCCCCTCGCCGTCGACGACCCCGGCGACCACCTTGGTGCCGCCGATGTCGACGCCGATGGTGGGCAGCCGCAGTATGCCCGCGGGCAGGGCGCGGCGGCGGCGCTCGGCGCGCGGGCCGAGGCCGAGCAGGGTGGGCAGGACGGTCGGCCGAGTGCTGCCATGGGGGCTGGTCACGGCTGCGGACGCTCCTCACGAGAGTCGGGTTCGGTGGGGCCGGGGGCCGACGGTCGGGCCAGCTCGTGCGAGAGTTCGGCGAGGTCGGAGCCGCCGGCCATCTCGGTGGTGAGCTGTTCGAGGCCGATCTCGGCACGCGGGTGGCTGCCCGCCATCCGCCCCCGTTTCAGCAGGGTGAAGTGGTCGCCGACCAGGTAGGCGTGGTGCGGGTTGTGGGTGATCAGGACGACCCCGAGCCCGGCGTCGCGGGCCGCGGTGACGTACTTGAGCACCACCCCGGACTGCTTGACGCCGAGCGCCGCGGTCGGCTCGTCCAGGATGAGTACCTTGGCACCGAAGTGCACGGCACGGGCGATCGCCACACACTGGCGCTGGCCGCCGGACAGGGTGCCGATCGGCCGGTCGACGTCGTGCAGGTCGATGCCCATCCTGGCGAGCGCCTCGCGGGTGGTGGCGCGCATGCCCTCGGCGTCCAGCCGCAGGCCGCCCCAGCGGCGGGTGCCCCGCTCGGAGCCGAGGAAGAAGTTGCGCCACACGGGCATCAGCGGGACGACGGCGAGGTCCTGGTAGACGGTGGCGATGCCGCGGTCCAGCGCCTGGCGCGGGGAGTCCAGCCGGACCTCCTCGCCGCCGATGGTGTAGCGGCCCTCGTCGTGCCGGTGCAGCCCCGCGATGATCTTGATCAGGGTGGACTTGCCGGCCCCGTTGTCGCCGAGCACGCAGCTGATCTCGCCGGCCCGCAGGGTCAGCGAGACGTCCTGCAGCGCGCGGACCGTCCCGTAGGTCTTGCCGACGCCCTCCAGCGCGAGCAGTTCGGTGCCCGCCGGTTCGGTGGCCACCGGGCGCTCCGTGCCGGAGCCGGGCCGGTCGTTCATCGCGGACCCCGTGCCGGAGCCGGGCCGGTCGTTCATCGCGGACCCCGTACCGGAGCCGAGCTGGTCGTTCATCGCGGACCCCGTTCCGCCCGGCGCTTGACGTAGGCGTTGAGCAGCGCGGCCAGCAGCAGCATCGCGCCGAGGAAGAACTTGAACCAGTCCGGGTTCCACTGGGCGTAGATGATCCCCTTGCTGGCCATGCCGAAGATCAGCGCGCCGAGCGCGGAGCCGACCACCGAGCCGTAGCCGCCGGTGATCAGGCAGCCGCCGATCACCGCCGCCACGATGTAGATCAGCTCGTTGCCGACGCCCTCGCCGGACTGCACGGTGTCGAAGGAGAACAGCAGGTGCTGCCCGAGCACCCAGGCGCCGAAGCCGACGCCCAGGTAGAGCAGCGTCTTGGTCCGGGCGACCGGCACGCCGACCGCGCGGGCGGCCGCCGCGTCGCCGCCGACGGCGAAGATCCAGTTGCCGAAGCGGGTGCGCAGCAGCACCCAGCTGCCGACCACCAGCAGGCCGAGCCACCACCAGACGGTGGCCTTGACCGTCAGCCCGCCGATGTTCACCTCGGAGGCGAACAGCCACCGGCAGCTCTCGAAGCCCTGCATGTCGGCGATCGACTTGGTGGAGACCGTCCCGGAGATCGCCTTGGTGACGCCCAGGTTGGCGCCGGTCAGCATCAGGAAGGTGCCGAGGGTGACGATGAAGCTGGGCAGCCTGGTGCGGCCGAGCATCCAGCCGTTGAACCCGCCGATCGCCAGCGTGGTGGCCAGCGAGACCAGCACGCCGACCCAGGTGACGGCGGTGAACTGGTACGAGACCATCGAGGAGGTCAGCGCGGCGGTGGTGACCAGCACGCCGGCCGACAGGTCGAACTCGCCGCCGATCATCAGCAGCGAGACCGGCACGGCCATGATCCCGATGGTGGAGGCCGCGTAGAGCACGGTGCCCAGCGAGGAGACCCGCAGGAACGGCTCCGCGACGGCGGCGAAGACCGCGAACACCGCGACCGCGGCGATCAGCGAGCCCAGCTCCGGGCGGGCGAGGAGGCGCCGCAGGGCGGCCGGACGGTCCTGGACGAGCAGGTCCGGGGTGGTGGAGCCGCTCACCTGGTCCCCCTCGCGACGTACTCGGCGAGCGCGCCGGCGTCGTCCTTGGTCAGGATCTGCGGGCCGGTCGCGACCGGCTTGCCGCCGCCGAGCATGTCCAGGTTGGACTTGTACAGCCAGAGCAGGTCGACGCCCTCGTAGCCCTGGAGGTAGGGCTGCTGGTCGACGGCGAAGCCGACGCTGCCGGACTTGAGCCCGGCGACCACCTGCTGGCCCAGGTCGAAGGTGTCCAGTTCCACGCCGCGGTGGGCGTCCTGGACGGCCTGCAGCCCGGTGGCGGCCATCGGGCCGGAGAGGGTGAGCACGGTGTCGATGGACGGGTCGGCCTGGAGCTTGGCGGAGATCGCCGCCCGGGCGTCGGGCATGTCGACACCGTTGACGTACATCACCTGGAAGCCGCCGCCGGCCTTGGACTGGGCGCCGGAGCAGCGCTGCTCCTGGCCGACGTTGCCCTGCTCGTGGATCACGCACAGCACGTTCTTGCGGCCGCGCGAGGCCAGCTCGGTGCCGGCCGCCTGGCCGGCCGAGGACTCGTCCTGGCCGATGTGGGTGAGCGCGCCGAACTTCGCGGAGAACTCCTGACCGGAGTTGATCGTGATGACCGGGATGCCGGCCGCCTTGGCCTTGCCGAGGACGTCGGCCATCGCGTCGCCCTTGGCGAGGGTGACCAGCAGGCCGTCGACCTTCTGGTCGATGGCGGCCTGGACGAGCTGGACCTGGTTCTGGGTCTGCGCGTCGTTGGAGTACAGGAAGGTGATGTTGTCCTTGGCGGCGGCCTGCTCGGCGCCCTTGCGCACGCTGTCCCAGAAGGCGTCGCCGGCGCCGGCGTGGGTCACCATGGCGACCTTCCAGCGCGGGGTGGTGACGGCGCTGCCACCGGTGGCCGCGGCCTTGGCGCGGGCCTCCTCGGCGCGTCTGCCTCCGGTACTGCTGCAACCGGCCGCGGTGACCGCGAGGGCCAGGACGGCGCACACGGGCCAGAAGCGGCGGGACGGGCGAAAGCGGGTTGTGCTCATCCCCATAGTCTCTCTGGCCCGGCCGCGCGGGATCGCACCGCCTCGCCCGGCAGCGCGAACGGCGCGCCAGGTAAGGTGCCCCGGGGGACCTTCCTGGAAGTTCGCTGAACATCTGGTCCGGAGCACCGCCGCCCGGGTGACAGACTAGGCGCCGACCCGAAGCGGGAGCAGCTCGGAAACGTGATGTTCCTCTCAGGTTCCGCACAGATTCGGACGGCAACCGATCATCCGCTGGTTGCCGTCTGATGCCATTGACGTGCGTTCGGGCGAGTGGGGCCCGGGCGGCGAGCGACCCGGATACGAGAACTCGATGGAACTGACAGGTACGCCATTCTTCATCCTCACCGTCATCCTGGTGCCGGTGTCCATCGCGGTGGCGCTGCTCTTCTGGGGGAAGGTGCGCGGCCCCCAGCCGGTCCGTACCCTGTCCCGGATCGTCATGATCATGTTCTGCCAGGTCACCGCCGTGCTGATGGTCTTCGTGATGGTCAACAACGCGAACCTGATCTACGGCAACTGGGACGACCTGCTCGGCACCGGTGACCACGTCCGCGCGGTGCCCTCGGTGGCGCCGGTGGACCCGGCCGGCAACGGCAAGGACGGCTCCGGCGACGCCGCCAAGCAGCCGCCGAAGGTGCTGCAGAAGTTCGGCGGCGTGAACGACCCGGCGGTGCCCGGCGACGTCCAGAAGACCGAGCTCAAGGGCCAGGTGTCCGGGGTCGACGGCGAGGTGCTGGTCTGGCTGCCGCCGCAGTACAACGACCCGGCGTTCAAGGACAAGAAGTTCCCGGTGGTCGAGCTGATCCCCGGCTACCCGGGCTCCTCCTCTACCTGGTACGGCACCCTCAAGGTCTCCGAGCAGCTCAAGCCGCTGATGCAGCAGGGCAAGGTCGCGCCCTTCATCCTGGTCTCGCCGCGCACCCTGCTGCTGGGCAGCCACCAGGACGCCGGCTGCACCGACATCCCCGGCAAGATCAACGCGGACGCCTGGATCACCCGCGACGTCCCGCAGATGGTGCTGGACAACTTCCGCGCCGACCCGTCCGCGGACCGCTGGGCGATCGCCGGCTACTCGGCCGGCGCCCACTGCGCGGCCAAGATCTCGCTCGCCCACCCCAACCGCTACCGCGCCGCCATCGCGATGTCCGGCTACAACGACCCGGCCACCGAGGGCGACTCGCTGGTCGGCAAGGACCCGAAGCTGCGCACCGAGAACAACCCGGTCAACATCCTCAAGTCCGCCCAGCAGCCGCCGAAGGTCGCCCTGCTGGTCAGCGGCGCCAAGGGCGACGGCTACGAGGACGGCCAGGCGATCGCCGCCGCGGCCAAGGAGCCGACCAAGATCCAGGTCGAGGAGAGCACCGGCCCGCACACCACCGACATGTGGAAGCGGATGGTCCCGAGCGCCTTCGAGTGGCTGACCGGGATCATCCCGGTGCAGTGACCGACCGGCACCGCCGGAACGGCCGGGGGCCCGTCGCGAGTGATCGCGGCGGGCCCCCGGCCGATTCCATCCACTCTTGGCTGTTCCCGGCCGGTTCCGGCGCCCTCCAGTGACCTCCCAGGAAGCGGCCGTTCCTGGGGCCGGTGTTCATCGGGTGGAACTGTCAGGAAACGGTCAGGCCAGTTCCAGCGCCAGGTAGAAGTCCACCCGGTCCTCCAGGCGGGAGAGGTCCCGCCCGGTCAGCTCCTCGATCCGGCCGATCCGGTAGCGCAGGGTGTTCACGTGGACGTGCAGCTGCCCGGCGCAGCGGGTCCAGGAGCCGTCCGAACGCAGGAAGGCCTCCAGGGTGCGGACCAGGTCCGCCTGGTGCTCGATGTCGTACGCGATCACCTTGTCCAGCAGCCGGCTGCGGAAGGCGCGGCGGACCTCGTCCGGGACGGCGGCCAGCAGCAGCACGTGCGAGGCCAGCTCCTCGGGGCCGGCGACGCAGACCCGGCCGACCCGGGCGGCGGCGATCCGACGGGCGTGCCGGGCCTCCTCCAGGGCGCCGCGCAGGCCGCCCGCCTCGGAGGCGGGGGCGGAGACGCCGAGGGTGATCCGGCCCTCCGAGCCCAGCCCGGCCTCCAGCGGGGCGAGCAGCTCACGCAGGGTGTCGGCGGGCACCGGAGTGTCCAGCGCGGGCAGCACCACCACGGCGCCGTTACCCGCCCCGGCGACCAGGGCGCGGTCACCGGTGCCGCCGAGCGCCTCCTCCAGCACGGCCCGTACGGTGCCCTCGGGCAGGCCGGTGCCCTCGGCACTGAGCACCAGCCAGGAGGCGTCCTGGGCCGGGGACTTGGGCTCGGGGCTCTCGTAGCGGGCGGCCATCGCCGAGGAGGCGTACAGGGTGCGGCTGATCTCGGCCGGGTCGGCGTCGCGGCGCAGCAGGGCGAGCAGTTCGTCGGCCAGTCGGCGGCGCAGCCGGCGGCCCTCGTCCCGGCGGTGGCGCTCGGCGGCGACCAGCCGGGCCAGGTTCTCGGCGAGCTGCTGGCGCTTGGTGGTCCATTCGGTGACGTCGCCGGCCACCGCGAGCACCCAGTCGACCAGCGGCGCCTCGTGCTCGGCGGAGGCCGCGGCGGGCAGCAGCGAGTAGGCGCCGCCGGCCAGTCGGGCCCGGTGCGGGGGGCGGCGGCGCTGGCGCTGGGCGGCGAGGTGGGCGCGGACCAGCTGGTCGCGGTCCTCGGCGGTGAGCCGGTCGGCCGGGCCGGCGATCACCGCGCCGGTCGGGGTGAGCACCCAGCAGTCCAGGTCGAGGTCGCCGCCGAGCAGGTCCAGCACGGCGTCCAGTCCGCCGCCGCCGGCCGCCGAGACCAGCAGCCGGTGCCGGTCGACCAGGGCGGCGAGGTCGGCGGCGCGGTCGGCGGAGACCTGACGGCCGATGAACTCGGTGACGGTGCCGAAGGCGATGTCGTCGGGGACGGCCAGCAGCGGCATCCGGTGCCGGCGGCAGGCCTCGACCAGGTCCTCGGGCACCGGGCCGACCTCGGCCTCACCGGCCGCCAGGGCGACCGCGCCGCCGGCCGCGATGGTCCGCACGAAGCGCTCGGAGTCGGCGGGGCCGCCGCGCCAGAGCATCCCGGTGAGCACCAGCTCGCCGCCGTGCAGGTAGCGGCCGGGGTCGTGCAGGTCCGTGGTCATCACGCCGCTGACCTGCCGGTCCAGCTCCTCCTCCGCCGCGAGCAGGCGCAGTCGGGGGGCGCCGGGGGCGAGCAGGTCACGGACACGCATCCGCGGACTCCTAACGGGGGCTGGAACAGGGTGGCAAAGCGGGGTGGAAGCGGGGGTGGAAGCGGGGATCGGGGCCTGGACGGGGGCCTGGACGGGGGTGGGGGGCTGCCGGGCACGCCGTCCGGGGGTGACAGTGTGCCCGAACATCCGTGCTCGGCGTTACGTACCAGCGGGCCGCCGGGTTACGGGCCCGTCGCCCGCGAATCACGGCCGGATTACGGTCGTAGGTAGCACTCGGCGAACACCTGGGCTGCGGATTCTCCTGCTTAGAGGAACGTACAGGATGCCGGGCGGGCTCACAGCCGGGGCTTCATGCCATCGGTGACTGCCAGTGGGCCGCGTCACAGGAGTTCACTGGGCGACACGCCGCCGGACACCCGGTCGGCGAAGACCTGAGGAGAAACCCGCATGGAGTTCCTTCGGCCCGCCACCTGGGACGAGGCTCTCGCGGCGAAGGCTGAGTACCCGACCGCGCTGCCCATCGCGGGCGGCACGGACGTCATGGTCGAGCTGAACTTCGACGTGCACCGGCCATCCGCGATTCTCGACCTGAACCGCGTCACCGAGCTCACCGAATGGACGAACGACGGCAGCGTCGTCCGACTCGGCGCCTCCGTCCCGTACGCCCGGATCATCTCGGAGCTGTCCGGGCCGCTGCCCGGGCTCGCCCTGGCGGCCCACACCGTCGGCTCGCCGCAGATCCGCAACCGCGGCGGCGTCGGCGGCAACCTCGGCGGCGCCTCCCCGGCCGGTGACGCGCACCCCGCGCTGCTGGCGGCCGGCCGGGACGTCTTCGTCGAGGCGGCCTCGGTGCGCGGCACCCGGCTGATCCCGATCGACGAGTTCTACGTCGGCGTGAAGCGCAACAGCCTGGCGGCCGACGAGCTGATCCGGGCCGTGCACATCCCGGTCGCGGACGGCCCGCAGCAGTTCTCGAAGATCGGCACCCGCAACGCGATGGTGATCGCGGTCTGCGCCTTCGGTTTCGCCCTTCACCCGAAGAACGGCACCGTCGGCACCGGTATCGGTTCGGCTGCCCCCACGCCGCGCCGCGCCGTCGAGGCCGAGGAGTACCTCCAGGGCGTGCTCGCCGAGCGCGGGCTCTGGGAGTCCGGGGAACTGCTCGGCACCGAGGTGATCCAGCGCTTCGGCGAGCTGGTGAAGGCCGCCGCCTCCCCCATCGACGACGTCCGCGGCACCGCCGACTACCGGCGGCACGCGCTGGCCGTGATGGCCCGCCGCACCCTCACCTGGTGTTGGAACGACTACAGCAAGCAGATCAGGAGCGCGGCATGAAGGTCACGTTCACCGCCAACGGCAAGCCGGTCGAGGCCGACGACGTGTGGGAGGGCGAGAGCCTGCTCTACGTGCTGCGCGAGCGGGTCGGCCTGCCCGGGTCGAAGAACGCCTGCGAGCAGGGCGAGTGCGGCTCCTGCACCGTCTACCTGGACGGCGTGCCGGTCTGCTCCTGCCTGGTCGCGGCCGGCCAGGTGCAGGACCGCGAGGTGCGCACGGTCGAGGGCCTGGCCGAGGAGAATGGCGAACTGGGCCTGGTCCAGCAGGCGTTCGTCGACGCCGGGGCCGTCCAGTGCGGCTTCTGCACCCCGGGGCTGCTGGTGCAGACCGACGCCCTGCTGGAGAAGGACTCCCAGCCGAGCGACAACGACATCCGCGAGGCGCTGTCGGGCAACCTCTGCCGCTGCACCGGCTACGAGAAGATCATGGACGCGGTGCGGCTCGCCTCCGCCCGCAAGTGCGCCGGTGAGGGGGCTTCGGCATGAGCACCAGGACGATCCAGGGCCAGAAGAACCTGCAGAACATCAACCAGGCCTCGAAGGACGGCATCGGCGGCTCGCCGCTGCGCCCGGACGGCAACCTGAAGGTCAAGGGCGAGTTCGCCTACTCCTCGGACATGTGGCACGAGGACATGCTCTGGGGTATGGCGCTGCGCTCGCCGCACCCCCGGGCCAACATCCTCTCGGTGGACATCTCCGAGGCGCTCAAGGTGCCCGGCGTCTACGCGGTGCTCACCCACGAGGACATCCCCGGCTCCAAGTACTACGGCCTGGAGATCCAGGACCAGCCGGCCCTGGCGATCGACAAGGTCCGCTACCACGGCGAGGCGATCGCCCTGGTCGCCGCCGACCACCCGGAGACGGCCCGGCGCGCGGTGAAGAAGATCAAGGTCGAGTACGAGGTGCTCACCCCGATCGTCACCGAGGAGCAGTGCCTCGACCCGGAGACCCACGGGTACGTGCACGAGCCGCACGAGTACAAGTCCCACGCGTACGGCAACATCTGCCACGAGCAGAAGCTGGTCTCCGGCCTCGGCGTGACCGACGAGGTGCGGGCGATGGCGGACGTCATCGTCAGCGGCGACTACGAGGTCGGCATGCAGGACCAGGCCTTCCTGGGCCCCGAGTCCGGCCTGGCCGTGCCCGCCGAGGACGGCGGCATCGACCTCTACATCGCCACCCAGTGGCTGCACGTGGACCGCGAGCAGATGGCCCCGGTGCTGGACCTGCCCGAGGAGAAGGTCCGGCTCACCCTGGCCGGGGTCGGCGGCGCCTTCGGCGGCCGCGAGGACATCTCGATGCAGATCCACGCCTGCCTGCTGGCCCTGCACACCGGCAAGCCCGTCAAGATCGTGTACTCCCGGGACGAGTCCTTCTACGGCCACGTCCACCGCCACCCGGCACGGATGCACTACGAGCACGGCGCCACCCGCGACGGCAAGCTGGTCTTCGCCGACTGCCGGATCGTGCTGGACGGCGGCGCCTACGCCTCCGCCTCCCCGGCCGTCGTCGGCAACGCGGCCTCGCTGGGGCACGGGCCGTACGTGATCCCGAACGTGAAGATGCACGCCATCGCGCTCTACAGCAACAACCCGTCCTGCGGGGCGATGCGCGGCTTCGGGGCCGTCCAGGCGGCCTTCGGCTACGAGACCCAGATGGACAAGCTGGCCGTCGAACTCGGCATGGACCCGGTCGAGTTGCGGCAGCTGAACGCGATGTCGGAGGGCGACTTCATGCCCACCGGCCAGCAGATCGACTCCCCCGCCCCGGTGGCCGAACTGCTGCAGCGGGCCAAGGACATGCCGCTGCCGCCGCCGCTGGACACCGAGCACCTCGACGTGCGCTCGCTGCCCGGCGCGCTCTCCAACACCTCGCACGGCGAGGGCATCGTGCGCGGGGTCGGCTACTCGGTCGGCATCAAGAACGTCGGCTTCTCCGAGGGCTTCGACGACTACTCCACCGCCCGGGTGCGCCTGGAGGTGATCGGCGGCGAGCCGGTCGCCATGGTGCACACCGCGATGGCGGAGGTCGGCCAGGGCGGCGTCACCGTGCACGCCCAGATCGCCCGCACCGAGCTGGGCGTCGAGCAGGTCACCATCCACCCGGCCAACACCGAAGTGGGATCGGCCGGTTCGACCTCCGCCTCGCGCCAGACGTACATGACCGGCGGCGCCGTGAAGCTCGCCGCCGAGGCCGTCCGGCGGGAGCTGATCGAGAAGGGTCGGCGCCGCTATGGCTGGACCCACAAGGACATCACGCTGACCGGCGGCAAGGTCGTCTCGGAGAGCGCCGGCGTGCTGGTGCCCATGGTGGACCTGCTCGGCGACGAGGCCATCGACCTCACCCGCGAGCACCACCACCGGCCCACCCAGGCCTTCGACAAGGAGACCGGCCAGGGCTTCGGCCACGTCCAGTACACCTTCTGCGCCAACCGTGCCGTGGTGGACGTGGACGTGGAACTCGGCCTGGTCAAGGTGGTCGAGCTGACCGCCGTCCAGGACGTCGGCAAGGCGCTCAACCCGCTCTCCGTGGTCGGCCAGATCCAGGGCGGCTGCACCCAGGCGCTCGGCCTGGCCGTGATGGAGGAGATCATCGTCCGGGACGGGAAGGTGCGCAACGCCTCCTTCACCGACTACCTGATCCCCACCATCCTGGACACCCCGCCGATCCCGGTGGACGTCCTCGAACTGCCCGACCCGCACGCCCCGTACGGGCTGCGCGGCGTCGGCGAGGCGCCGACCGTGTCGGCGACCCCCTCGATCGTGGCGGCGATCCGCAACGCGACCGGGCTCGCGCTCAACCGGATCCCGGTCCGGCCGGAGCACCTGACCACCGAACAGCCCGGCTGATCCCGGGAGTTCGACCAGCGAGCTTCCACCACGGCAGTACCTCCCGGGGCGGTGACACGTCTTCCCCACCGCCCCGGGACCCCCACCCCCCACATCCGCTGCCCTGCCCACGCCGGGGTTCCGCAGTGGTGCGCACCACCCCATCCACGCCGCTGGCACTCCCCTACGAGTGCCACCAGTGAGTCGATACCGTCCCCCTGTGCCAACTTCGTTGACTGGCAGTCAGGTCGGCTCGCCCACCCCAACCCCCTTTGACACTTGGGAGTGGACATGACCAGGATCCCCACGGAGCCCGGCACCACTGAAACAGACAGACCCGCCGAGGACGAGCCCCACCCCTCGTCCTCGCCAGCGGAGCCCAAGGGCGCGCTCGACGCGTACTTCAAGATCTCGGCCCGCGGCTCGACCCTCGCCAACGAACTACGCGGTGGCCTCACCACGTTCATGGCGATGGCGTACATCATCCTGCTCAACCCGCTGATCCTCGGCGGCGCGGACGTCAACGGCGTCAAGCTCGACCACGCCGCGCTGACCACCGCCACCGCCCTGGCCGCCGCCGTCACCACCATCCTGATGGGCGTGGTCGGCAACGTGCCGCTCGCGCTGGCGGCCGGGCTCTCCGTCTCCGGCGCGGTCTCCGCGCTCGTCGTACCCCACACCACCTGGTCCCAGGCCATGGGCCTGTGCGTGATCTACGGCCTGCTGATCGTGCTGCTGGTGGTCTCCGGACTGCGCGAGAAGATCATGAACGGCATCCCACTGCCGCTCAAGCACGCGATCACCATCGGCATCGGCCTGTTCGTCACCATCATCGGGCTCTACAAGGCCGGCTTCGTGCACACCGGCGGCCCCACCCCGCTGTCGCTCGGCCCCTTCGGTGAACTCTCCGGCTGGCCCGTCCTGATCTTCTGCCTCACCGTGCTCACGATCTTCGTGCTGATGGCTCGGGGCGTGCGCGGCGCGATCCTGATCGGCATCGCCGGCGGCACCGTGGTCGCCGTCGTCGTCAACAAGCTCGCCGACGTACCCGCAAAGGCCTGGGGCAACTCCGTCCCGGTGTGGCCCGGAAGCCCCGTCGCCGCCCCCGACTTCAGCCTCTTCGGCCACGTCGACCTGTTCGGCGCCTTCGGCGGCAAGGGCCTGGGCGCGATCAGCGCCTCGGTGGCCGTGTTCACCCTCGTCCTGGCCGGCTTCTTCGACGCGATGGCCACCATCATCGGCGTCGGCACTGAGGCCGGGCTCGCCGACCGGCAGGGCCGGATGCCCGGCCTGTCCAAGGCCCTGTTCATCGACGGCGCCGGCGGCGCGGTCGGCGGCCTGGCCGGCGCCTCCGGACAGACCGTCTTCGTCGAGTCCGCCACCGGCGTCGGCGACGGCGCCCGCACCGGCCTCGCCTCCACCGTCACCGGCGGCCTGTTCGCCCTGATGCTGTTCTTCTCGCCGCTGGCCGGGATCGTCCCGGTCGAGGTCGCCTCCGCCGCCCTGGTGGTGATCGGCTCGATGATGATGAGCCAGGCCCGGCACATCGACTGGTCCGACCGCGAGGTCGCCATCCCGGCCTTCCTCACCTCCGTACTGATGCCGTTCACCTACAGCATCACCGCGGGCGTCGCCGCCGGCGTCATCTCCTACTCGGTGATCAAGGCCGGCCAGGGCAAGTGGCGCGAGCCCGGCCTTCTGATGTGGGTCCTCACCGCGGTGTTCGTCGTGTACTTCGCCCTCAGCCCCGTCAAGTCCTGGCTGGGCGTGCACTGAGTGCACCTTTGATCACCACCGCCGCCGTACGGGATCGTTTCCCGTACGGCGGCGCCCCCGCTACTGTCGAAACGTGTAAGGAGCATCCGACATGCAGGACATCGCCGAGCAGTTGCAGGCCTGGCACGCGTCCGGGCGCTCCTTCGCCGTGGCCACCGTCGTCGGCGTCTCCGGCAGCGCCCCGCGCGACCCCGGGGCGGCGCTGGCCGTCGACGCCGCCGGGGAAGCCGTCGGCAGCGTCTCCGGCGGCTGCGTCGAAGGCGCCGTCTACGAGCTCTGCCAGGCCGCCCTCGAATCCGGCGAACCCGTCCTGGAACGCTTCGGCTACAGCGACGAGGACGCCTTCGCCGTCGGCCTGACCTGCGGCGGGATCCTCGACGTGTTCGTCCAGCCGGTCGTGCCCGGCACCGACCCGGGCATGGACGCCGGCCTGCGCCACATCGCCGACGGGACGCCCGTCGCCCTCGCCCGGGTGATCGACGGCCCGGCCGGATTCCTCGGCGCCACCCTCGCCGTCACCGCCGACGGACAGCACGGCGCGCTCAGCGTCGGACCGTCCACCGTCGGCGCGCTCGAACGCGCCCTCGTCACGGAGGCCCGGGCCATGCTCGACGCCGGACGCACCGGACGGATCGTGCTCGGCCTCGACGGCCGGCCCTGCGACGAACAGGAACAGGGGACGGTCACCTGCTTCGTCGAGTCCTACGTGCCCGCGCCCCGGATGCTCGTCTTCGGCGCGATCGACTTCGCCGCCGCCGTCGTGCGGATCGGCAAGTTCCTCGGCTACCACGTCACCGTCTGCGACGCCCGGCCCGTCTTCGCCACCACCCGGCGCTTCCCCGAGGCCGACGAGGTCGTCGTCGACTGGCCGCACCGCTACCTGGACTCCCAGCTCGGCCGGATCGACGGCCGCACCGTGCTCTGCGTACTCACCCACGACGCCAAGTTCGACGTCCCGCTGCTCGAACGCGCCCTGCGCCTGCCGGTCGGCTACGTCGGCGCCATGGGCTCCCGGCGCACCCACCGCGACCGGCAGGCCAAGCTCCGCGACGCCGGCCTCACCGACGCCGAACTCGCCCGGCTGCGCTCCCCCATCGGCCTCGACCTCGGCGCCCGCACCCCCGAGGAGACCGCCGTCTCGGTCGCCGCCGAGATCATCGCCCACCGCCGCGGCGGCAGCTGCCTGCCGCTGAGCGCCGGCGACGGGCCGATCCACCACGACACCGCGCCGCTGGCCGCGGAGGAGCCGACGCCCGCGCACCGGACGCACGCCCGCCGGACGCACGCGGCCTGACGTACGCGGCCTGACGTACGCGGTCTGAGGACCGTCCGGGGGGCCGGTGACACGGTGCGTGGCCGCTCCGGTGTCACGTTGCGTGGCCGCGGCGGCGGCGGGAGGCTGGAGGTGCGGACTCACCCCGAGCCCGGGGAAGGAGCGGGGACCATGCGCGCCCTGCTGGATGTCACCCTCGACACCGCTGCCTCCAACAAGCTCATCGCCGACGGCTCGATGGGCACCGAACTGGAACGCCTCCTCGGCCAACTCAAGCCCGAGGCCTCGTACTTCTTCGCCAGCGGCGACGGCCGCCGCAGCATGCTACTCGTCGTGGACGTACCGGACGAAGCCTCCATCGTCGCGATCTGCGAGCCGTTCTGGCTACGGCTGGAGGCGAACGTGAACGTCCGCATCGCCATGAACGCCGACGATCTGCGCGAGGGGCTGCGGCGGATCGCACCGGCCTGAACCTGGCTGCGGCCCGGCTTGGGCCGGTCTCGTACGGCGGCTCGGCTCAGTCGGCCAGCGCCAGCTTGAGGCCGAAGCCCACCACCACCGCGCCGGTCACCCGGTCCATCACCCGCCGGGCGGCCGGGCGGCGCAGCCAACCGCGCAGCACCCGGGCGAAGCCGACCAGGACCGTCGACCACAGCACGCCCTCCACCACGTGCACGCAGGTCAGCGCCACCCCGGCGGCGAAGTGCGGGGCCCCGGCCGGGATGAACTGCGGCAGCACCGCCACGTAGAACACCCCGACCTTGGGGTTGAGCAGATTGGTCAGCGTCCCGCGCCGCCAGCCGTGGACGAACCCGCCCTCGGCCGGCTCCTCCTCGGCCCCGGCCTCCGCCCCGCGCTTGCGCAGCATCCCGACGCCCATCCACACCAGGTAGGCGGCACCGGCCCAGCGCAGCACCTCGTACGCCACCTGCGAGGCGGTGAGCAGCGCCGTCACGCCCGCCGAGGTCAGCGTCCCCCAGATCAGCGTCCCGGTCTGGATCCCCAGCACGACCCCCCATGCCTGCCGCCGCCGCCCCAGCGCGGACGTCCGCAGGATCAACGCGGTGTCGAGCCCGGGAGTGAGGGTGAGCAGCCCCACGACGAGGGCGAAGGACCACAGAGCGGTTGTCATCTCCATGGGCCTCGATGCTCTCACAGGCCCGGGCGGCCGCTGCGGGCCGCCCGGGGGCCGCTCAGGTGACGTTGAGGCGGGCTGCGAGGCGGAGGAGGCCGGGGCTGAGGCGGGAGAGGAGGCGGGCGGCCTTGGCCTCGGGGGTGACCGGGACGACGGGCTTGCCGGTGCGGACGGCGGTGACGATGGCGGCGGCCACCTTCTCCGGCGGGAAGCCGCGGCGGGCGTAGAGCTTGGCCGCGCGGGCCCGCTTGGCGGACTGCTCGGCGGCCGTGGTCGCGGAGAAGGTGGAGGTGCGGGTGATGTTGGTGTTCACGATGCCCGGGCAGATGGTGGAGACGCCGATGCCGTGGTCGACGAACTCGGCGCGCAGGCAGTCGGAGAGCATGAAGACGGCGGCCTTGCTGGTGGCGTAGGCGGTGAGCGCCTTGGCGGGCAGATAGGCGGCGGCCGAGGAGACGTTGACGATGTGGCCGCCCTGACCGCGGTCGGCCATCAGGGTGCCGAAGGCGCGGCAGCCGTGGATCACACCCCAGAGATTGACGTCCAGGACGCGCTGCCACTCCTTCTCGGTGGTCTGCAGGAACGTCCCGGAGTGGCCGATGCCGGCGTTGTTGACCATCACGTCGGGCACGCCGTGCTCGGCGGCGACGCGCTGGGCGAAGGCGTCCATCGCGGCGCCGTCGGAGACGTCCACCTGGTGGGCGTGCGCCTGCGGGCCGATCAGGGAGGCGAGTTCGGCGGTGCGCTCGGCGGCCGCGAGGTCGAGGTCGCAGACCACCACCCGGGCGCCGTCCTCGGCGAAGGCGAGCGCGGTGGCCCGGCCGATGCCGCTGCCGCCACCGGTGACCACCACCAACCGCCCGTCGCCGTCCGGCTCTTGGGCGCCTCCCGACTCTTGAGCGCCTCCCGACTCCTGGGCCCCTGTCGCGCTGCCGGTTTCGATCCGGGCGGTGAACTCGCGGACCATGCCGGCCACGGCGGATCCCTTCTCCAGCAGCGCCGACCAGTGGCCGGCGTGCAGGGTGCGGCGGGTCAGGCGGGGCACCCAGCGTTCCAGGCCCTCGGAGAGGTAGGTGCCGACGTAGCGGTCCCGGGTGAGGGTGACCAGCTGGACCGGCACCTCGGTCGTCCGTTCGCGCGGACTCCCCAGCGTGGGGCGGAAGTTGGCCCGGTATAGCTCGATGCCGCGGACCGCGTCGCGGCGCAGGGTGCGCTGCGGGTGGTCGGCCCGCGGGGTGACGTGCTCCAGGTCGCGCAGCACCCGCGGCCAGGCTCGGGCGAGGCCGAGGCGCCACACGGCCGGGGCGAGGAAGGGCAGGTGGAACGCGGTGATGTACCAGGAGTGCGCGCCCTGGTGCAGCAGTTGGCGGAGGTGGCGCGGGGTGGGGCGGTGCAGCCGGTGGCGCAGCCAGAAGCCCATGTGGTCCAGGCTGGGGCCGGACAGGGTGGTGTAGGAGGCGATCCGGCGCTCGGCACCGGGGGTGGTGACGGCCTCCCAGGACTGGATCGAGCCCCAGTCGTGGGCGACCAGGTGGACCGGGCGGTCCGGGCTGACGGCGTCGGCGACGGCGAACAGGTCGTCGGCGAGCTGCTCCAGGCGGTAGCCGTCGCGGTGCGCCGGGGCGCCCGACTCGCCGGCGCCGCGCACGTCGTAGCGGACCACGTGGTGGTCGCGGGCGAGGTCGGCGGCGATGTCGTCCCAGACGGTGTGGGTGTCCGGGTAGCCGTGCACCAGGAGGACGGCGGGGGCCTCGGGGTCGCCCTGCTCGAAGACGGCGAGCGGGATGCCGCCGGAGTGGACGGTCCGGCGGCGGGTGGGGGTCGTCATCGGGTGGCCTCCTGGGCGGTCGGCTCGGCGGTGGCGGCAGCGGCTGGCTCGGTGGGGGCGGTCGGCTCGGCGGGGGCGGTCGGCTCGGCGGGGGCGGGGGTGGTGGTGGTAGTGGCGGCGGTCCAGCGGCGGACGTGCGGGAGGTCGTCGTCCAGCCAGTAGGCGTCGTCCTCGGTGACCACCAGCAGTTCCTCGAACTTGATGCCCACGCCACGGAACCCGATGTGCGGCTCGACCGCCCACAGCCCCGGAGTGGGCGCGTGCCGGGACGACCGTCCGTCCGCCCACAGCGGCGAACGGCCGTGCAGACGCTCGGAGATGAGATCGCGGCCGAGGGTCTGCAGGGTGCGTACGCCGAAGCCGAAGACGTTCACCCCGGCCGGGCCGCGCGCCGTGTTGCGGGTGACCTGGTGGCCGATCACCCGGCCCGGGTAGACCTGGTGCCGGTTGTCGTAGCCGTGCGCGGCGATCTGCGCGTCCACCGCCGCGTACACCTCGTTGAGCGGCTTGCGGGCGCGCACTTCGGTGAGGATCAGCTCGCGGTAGACCTGGAGGTCGGCGGCCAGCCGGTCCCAGACCCGGTTCTCACCGACCTTGCCGCCGTAGCCGATGTCGGCGGTGTAGCCGTCCACGACGGGCGCGCAGTCCAGCACGTACGGCATGCCCTCCTCCAGGCGGCGGCTGCCGGCGAAGAACTGCAGCGGGGTATGAAAGTGCCGGAAGGCCGTACGGTCGCCGAACCAGGCGAAGGGGACGTGGAAGAAGTCCTGCACCCCGGCGGCGACCAGGCGGCGGCGCAGCTCGGCGGTGGTCTGGCGCTCGGTGACCCCGGGTTCGATCCAGGCGGCGACCTGTTCGGCGCAGTGGTAGGCGAGTTGCTGGGTCTCGCGGAAGCGGGCGAGGTCGCGCTCGGAGTAGGAGAACGTCGGCATCGCATGCGCCGTCGGGGGCATCGGGGGGCTCCTTCTAGACGTCGAGGTCGAGCACGAGGGTCTCACCCTCGGCGGCGCGGGAGACGCAGGGCAGCAGGGCGCCGGCGGCACGCTGCTCGGGGGTGAGGCGGCGGTCCCGGTGCTCGGGCGTACCGGCCAGCAGGCGGACCTCGCAGGTGCCGCAGAAGCCCTGGTGGCAGGAGTACGGGAGGTCGGGACGGGCCTCGCGCAGCACGTCCAGGGCGGAACGGTCGGCGGGGACGTCCAGGGTCGGTCCGTCGGCGCCGAGCCGGACGGCGAAGGGTCGGCCGTCGGCGACCGGGGCGGCGCCGAAGCGCTCGAAGTGCAGGGCGGTGGCGGAGGATTCGTCCAGTGCCGCCTGGACGGCGGCGAGCATCGGGGCCGGGCCGCAGCAGTAGACAGCGGCTCCGCGCGGGGCGTGGGCGAGGAGTTCGGCGCCGGTGGGGACGCCGCCGTGCTCATCGTCGGTGCGCAGCACGACCCGGTGCGGGTCGAGGGCGCGCAGCTCGTCGGCGTACGGGAGGGTGTCGGCGCTGCGGCCGACCTGCACCAACTTCCAGTCGAGGCCGTGCTTCTGGGCCTCGCGGGCCATCGGGAGGAGCGGGGTGACGCCGATGCCGCCGGCCAGCAGGAGGACGGCGGGCTCGGCGCAGAAGGCGAAGCCGTTGCGCGGGCGGCGGGCGGCGAGGCGGGCGCCCGGGTGCAGGGTGTCGTGGACCTCGACGGACCCTCCGCCGCCCCCGGGCAGCCGCCGGACGGCGATCCGGTAGCGCCGGCGGTCGGCGGGGTCGCCGCTGAGCGAGTAGTGCCGCTCGCGGCCGGAGGGCAGGGCGAGCCGCAGGTGGGCGCCGGGCTGCCAGGGCGGCAGTTGACCGCCGGAGGGGTCTGCGAGGGTCAACTCGATCACGTCGGAGGCGAGTTGACGGCGCTCGGCGACGACCAGCCGGAGCAGCGGGGTCGGGCGGCTGTGCGGGCGGCGGGGGTTGCGGCGCAGCAGCGGGCCGCCGAGCGCCGGGGAGTAGCGGTCGCCGAAGGCGGTGAGCCAGCGCATGAAGCCGTCGGCGCGGGGGCGGCCGTAGAGGTCGGGGGGCGGGGTGAGCAGGTCCATCCGGGCGGATCCTTGGCGGGGAGAGGGGACGGGCGGCGGGTGCGCGGGCGGCGGGCGGCCGACGACTGACGGCTGACAACTGACAACTGACAGATTTCAGCGAACAGATAACGTTTTCTGTTCGTTGAAACCTGTCAGCTGTCAGCTGTCAGCTGTCAGCTGTCAGCTGTCAGCCGTTCCCCGTCACCCCCGCCCGGCCGCCGCCCGGGCGGCCGGGGAGGTGGCGAGGTAGCCCAGCGCCTGACTGGAGGAGCCCTCCTGGGTCGGGTGGTAGCCCGGCCGGAGGTAGCGCAGCCCGGAACGGACGGAGCGGATCGGGTCCGGCAGCAGTCCGCGCCTGGCGATCCGGCCCGCCTCCCGCCAGGTGGGCTTGAGCCGCCCCTCCAGGGTCGGGTCGGCGGCGAGCAGGAAGCGGGCGCCGCGCACCCAGAGGTGCACCAGCAGCGGCCCGGAGATCACCATGCCGCGGACCCGCCGCAGGTACCCCGGGTCCAGGTGGACCATCAGGTCGAAGGCCACGCTGCGGTGCTCGACCTCCTCGGCGCCGTGCCAGCGCAGCAGGGCCAGCATCGTCGGGTCGGCCTTGGCCCGGTCCAGGCCCGGGGAGTTGAGCGCCCAGTTGCCGAGGAAGGCGGTGAAGTGCTCGATCGCCGCGACGAAGGCGACCCGTTCGATGACGTTCTCCCGCCGCTGCGCCGGCGTCAGGCCCGGCTTGTCGCCGAGAACGCGCTGGAACAGCCAGGAGATCTGCCGGACGTACGGGCGCGGGTCGAGGCCCTGGCCGAGCAGGTGGTCGAGCACCTCCTGGTGGGCCTCGGCGTGGATGGCCTCCTGCCCGATGAAGCCGAGCACCTCCTCGCGCAGCTGCTCGTCCCGGATCAGCGGCAGCGCTTCCTTGAACACCTTGACGAACCACCGCTCACCCTCGGGCAGCAGCAGGTGCAGCACGTTGATCACGTGGGTGGCCATCGGCTCGTCCGGGATCCAGTGCAGCGGCAGCCGGGCCCAGTCGAAGCGGACGTCCCGGGGTTCCAGGACGAGGCTCTCGTGCACCCGCGCGGCGGGGGCGGCGACGGCGGGGACGGGGGTGGAGCGGGGCATGGCAGGCCCTCCTGACCTGGGGGCGGCGGCTCGACTCTCGGAAACGTACTCGCCGGTAGCGGTGGGGACAAGGGGTTCGACCACTCTTATCGACATCGAGTCTAATAAGTGATGTGCACCGCGGGACACCCCCGAAACCCTCCCGTGGAAAGCGCGCGGGGCCCCGCCGGACGACGCGTCCGACGGGGCCCCACGAGTGAGCGGTGCTCAGACCGCCATCGCCAGCATCAGCGGCGCCGCCCGGGCCGCCAGCAGCTCGGCGGCGGCCCTGAGCTTGTGGATGTTGTCCACCGGCATCGAGGTGGCCAGGCAGCCGACCGTGCTGCCCGCCGTGATCGGCACCGCCGCGCAGACCGTGCCGAGCGCGTACTCCTGGATGTCCAGCACCGGCACCGTCGCGGGCTGGCGCTCCAGCCGGTGCATCAGCTGGTCGGCGTCGGTGACGGTGCGGGAGGTCAGCCGGGCGACCGGGTGCCGGGAGAGGTGGTCCCGCCGGCCGTCCGCGTCGAGCTGGCTGAGCAGGCACTTGCCGATCGCGCTGGCGTGCGCGGTGGCACGGAAGTCCACCCACTCCTGCACGGCGGGCGCGTAGTCGGCGGCCGAGACCGCCTCGACCGACAACTCCCCGTCGTGGTACCGGGAGAAGTAGACCGCGGCGCCCAACTCGTCCCGGAGTTCGGCGAGTTTGCGGTTCAGCCGGGCCTTGACGAGCTGCTCCCGGTTCTGCTGCCCGAGCAGGGCGAAGGTGCCGCCGAGCACCCAACCGCCGTCCTGGCACTGGAGGTAGCCCTCGATCTCGAGGATCTCGGCGAGCCGGCGGACGGTCGGCAGGCCCAGCGAGGTCTCCCGCGCGAGCCCGACCAGGGTGACGCCGTCGGGGTGCCGGTCGACGGCCTCCAGCAGTCTGAGGGCGTGCTGCAGGGAGGTGAACGGGCCCGTCGGGCCCTGGTCCAGCGCGGCGTGACGACCCGGGGCTGGTGTCGACATGTCGTCCCCTTCCGATGTCCCCCCACGGAGCGACCGCGGGCGGTCTCCAGCCTATCCACCCAGGGCCCCGGGCGACTGCTGTCCGTGAATATCCGTGAACATTCCGTGGAGCACGGCCGGTTGGCTGGTACAAGGGGCCCCGCGCCCCCGCACGGACGGAACCCGCGCCCGCAGCTCGTCCGCCTCGGCGTCCCCGGGAAGCCCGACGGGCCCCTCCCCCACTGCCCGGGGGGAGGGGCCCGTCGTGGAGCCGCCGGGGTGCGGGCCCCGGCGGTCCTGAGGGTGCGAAGGGTACGGAGGGTACGGGAGGTACGGGGGAGTCGGCCCGCGAAGGGTCAGCCCTCGTCGCCCGCGCGGAGCTTGGCGACGGCGGCCTCCAGGCGGGCGCCGTACTCCTCGTCGGCGGCGTGGAAGTGGGCGAGGTTCTTCTCCACCACGTCGTCCCGGGTGACCTGCGACAGGAAGCCCGCGATGTTGTCGATCAGGCGGGTCTTCTCGCCCTCCGACATCAGCCGGTAGAGCTCGCCGGCCTGGAAGAAGTCGTCGTCCTTGGTGTGGGCCGGCGTGGTGTAGGTGCCGGTGTAGCCGTCGACCTTGACCGGCGCGGCGAGCGCGCTGTCGGTCTGGGCCGGGCCGTCGTACGAGTTGGGCTCGTAGTTCTTGCCGCGGCCGGCGCTGTTGGCGGCCATGAAGCCGTCCCGGCCGTAGTTGTTGGCCTCGGTGGCGCGCGGGGCGTTCACCGGCAGCAGGGTGTGGTTGACGCCGAGGCGGTAGCGCTGGGCGTCGGCGTAGGCGAACAGCCGGCCCTGGAGCATCTTGTCCGGGGAGGGGCCGATGCCGGGCACGAAGTTGTTCGGCGAGAACGCGGCCTGCTCGACCTCGGCGAAGACGTTCTCCGGGTTCCGGTTGAGCACCAGGCGGCCGACCTTGACCAGCGGGTAGTCGGCGTGCGGCCAGACCTTGGTGAGGTCGAAGGGGTTGAAGCGGTAGTCCGCGGCCTCGGCGACCGGCATCAGCTGGACGTAGAGGGTCCAGGACGGGAACACGCCCCGCTCGATGGCCTGGTGGAGGTCGCGCTGGTGCGAGTCCGCGTCGGCGCCGACCACCTCGGCGGCCTGGCCGCCGTCCAGGCTGCGGATGCCCTGGTTGGTCTTGAAGTGGTACTTCACCCAGTAGGCCTCGCCCTCGGCGTTGACCCACTGGTAGGTGTGCGAGCCGTAGCCGTTCATGTGGCGGTACGAGGCGGGGATGCCGCGGTCGCCGAACAGCCAGGTGATCTGGTGGGTCGAGGCCGGCGAGTGGGCCCAGAAGTCCCAGACGTTGTCCGCCTCCTGCACACCGGTGTACGGGTCGCGCTTCTGCGAGTGGATGAAGTCGGGGAACTTGACCGGGTCCTTGATGAAGAACACCGGGGTGTTGTTGCCGACGAGGTCGTAGTTGCCCTGCTCGGTGTAGAACTTCACCGCGAAGCCGCGCGGGTCGCGCACCGCGTCGCTGGCGCCGAGGTTGCCGGCCACCGTGGAGAAGCGCAGGAAGACCTCGGTGCGCTTGCCGACCTCCGACAGGAACGCGGCCCGGGTGTACTTCGACACCTCGTCGGTGACCTCGAAGTAGCCGTACGCGCCGGAGCCGCGGGCGTGCACGACGCGCTCCGGGATGCGCTCGCGGTTGAACCGGGCCAGCTTCTCCAGCAGCTGCTGGTCCTGGATCAGCAGCGGGCCGTACTCGCCGGCCGAGGCCGAGTTCTGGTTGTCGGCGACCGGGGCGCCGGACTCCGTGGTCAGGATCTTGGACATGGAGGGTCCTTCAGGTGTCGATAAGGCGGTGCGTGGAGAGGTGGAGCGGGCGGGCGCAGCCGGGTGCTGCAGCGGGCGAGCCCTGCTCAGATGCCCAGCAGGCGCCACAGCGCCGAGCGGCGGCGGGCGGAGTGCTCGCCGTCCGGGCCGTCGGCCGGCTGGAGGCCGGCGACCGCGGCGGTGGCCGCGGCCGGGTCCGCCAGCGGGCGGGCGGCGGCCAGGGCGGCGGCCTCCTCCGCGTCGAGGCCGGCGTCGACGAGGGCGGCTGCGGCCTCCGCGGCCGGGACGGCGTTGAACCAGCGCAGCGCGAGGGCCGCGCGGCCGGCCTCGGTGAGGCGGCCGGTGAGCCGGAGACGGGCGAGGCCGCCGTCCGGGTAGACGTTGATCCGCACGTGGGTCACCGGGCGGCCGACGTCGAGCCGGAAGCGGTGCCGGGTGTCGGGCTGCAGGCGGGTGCGGGGCAGGATCTCGAACCACTCGCCGTCGGCCGGTGCCTGTGAAGTCGCAGCCTGCCCGGTCGAGGCGTCGAAGCCGATCAGGTCGGCCCAGCCGGGGGCATTGGCGACGAAGTGGGTGGTGTCCACTTCGGCGGCCAGGACCTCACCGCCCCCGGCCAGGGCGATCTGAACCCAGTCGTTGGCCTTGTCGCGCCGACGACGGGTCTCCCAGCCCTCGCCCATGACGGAGGCGCGACCGGGAGCGTTCAGGTTGTGCGGGGAGGAGAAGTAGCGGTCGGACGCCGCCTCGGCCACGCCGCCGTACTCCTGGGCGGCCAGGTCGAAGGTGAGGCCGTCCAGTTCGCGCGGGTCGGGCAGCACCTCGCCGTGCACCCGGAGCCGGGCGACGCCGCCGTCCGGGAAGATGTTCAGCCGCACGTGGGTGTAGCGGGTGTCGTCCTGGACGGCGAACTCGTGGGCGGTGTCCCCCTGGAGCGGGGTGCGCGGCACGATGGCGGTCCACTCGGCGTCCTGCAGTTCCTCGGGCGAGGGGTGCCCGGGTACGGAGGCGGCCTCGACCGAGGCGCTCTCCGGGTAGTTGCCGGTGAAGTGCGCGGTGTCGACGATCAGACCGCGGATCACGCCGCCGACGCCGAGCCGGACGATCGCCCAGTCGTGGTCCTGGTCGGTGGGGTGCGGCTGGTCGGCGGAGACGCCGCGGCGGCGCTTGGACTCCCAGCCGTCCATGATCTGGCCCTTGTGGCCGAAGGTGTGCGGGCGGAACTCGGCCGGCTTGGCCACCAGCAGGTTCTCGGCGTCCGCGAAGGTGTCCTCATTGGTGGCGACGACGCCCGCACCGAGCAGCCGGGAGGCCAGGTTGACCAGCTCGGTGAAGGGAGCGCTCGGGGTGTCGGCAGTGGTCACTGACTCTCCTCGGAAGACTTGGTGGGTAAGGGAGTTGGCGGGCCCGAGGCGAGGGCCTGGACACGGCCTAGTCCGCCGGGCGCAGCAGCTGGCGGCCGAAGGGCTCGGCCCCGGTGTCCACCGCCCGGCCGCGCAGCCAGGTGGTGCGGACGGTGCCGCTCAAGGTCCGTCCGGCGTACGGCGTGACCGGGTTGCGGTGGTGCAACTCGCCCGCGTGGACGGCGAATTCCCCGTCGGGGTCGAAGGCGACCAGGTCGGCGTCGCAGCCCGCCGCGATGGCGCCCTTGGTGCCGGTGAGGCCGACCAGTTCAGCCGGTCCGGAGGACATCCAGCGCACCACGTCGGCCAGCGTGTGGCCGCGCCGGCGGGCCTCGGTCCAGATGGCGGGCAGGCCCAGCTGGAGCGAGGCGATGCCGCCCCAGGCCGCCGCGAAGTCGCCGCTGCCGCCGAACTCGGGCAGCAGCTTGAGGTCGGGGGTGGACGGCGAGTGGTCCGAGACGACGGCGATGAACTCGCCGTCGGCCAGGGCCTGCCAGAGCGCGTCCCGGTTGGCCTCGTCGCGGATCGGAGGGCAGCACTTGAAGGCGGTGTCGCCGTCCGGCACCTGCTCGGCGGCGAGCGTCAGGTAGTGCGGGCAGGTCTCGGCGGTGACCCGCACGCCCTCCTCGCGGGCCCGGCGCAGCAGGGGCAGCACGCCGGCCGAGGAGACGTGCAGGATGTGCACCCGGGCGCCGGTGCGCCGGGCCGTGTCGAGCAGGTGGGCGACCGCCGCGGTCTCCGCCCCGTCCGGGCGGGAGGCGAGGAAGTCCCGGTAGTGGACGCCGGGTTGCTGCGGCGCGGCGGCCAGCACGGCCGGGTCCTCGGCGTGGATGATCGCCAGCGCCCCGAGCCGGGCCTGCTCGGCCAGCGCGGCCTCCAGGTCGGCGGCCTCGACGTGCGGGAACTCGTCGACGCCGGACGGGGCGAGGAAGCTCTTGAAGCCGAACACGCCCGCCCGGTGCAGGGGTTCGAGGTCCGGGACGTTGCCGGGGACGGCCCCGCCCCAGAAGCCGAGGTCGACCCAGGCCTGGCCCTCGGCGGTCTTCCGCTTGACGTCCAGCCCCGCCACCGTGGTGGTGGGCGGCACGGAGTTGAGCGGCATGTCGATGATCGTGGTGACGCCGCCGGCCGCGGCGGCCCGGGTGGCGGTGGCGAAGCCCTCCCACTCGGTCCGGCCGGGCTCGTTGACGTGCACGTGGGTGTCGACCAGGCCGGGCAGCAGCGCGGTGTCGCCGAGGTCGACGAGTTCGCTGTCGCCGACCACGAGCGATCCGTGGGCGGCGACCTGCTCGATCCTGCCGCTCCGGATCAGCACGTCCGCGGGGCGCTCGCCGTCGGGCAGCACCGCCCGGCGGGAGCGGATCACCGCTGGCTGGCTGATCGGCATGGGGACCTCCGAAACCTGGACTGGAACTGGGGGATGGCGGTACGCGGGGCACACCGGGCACGCGGCCCGGGGAGGCGCTCGCGGAGCGGTGGGCAGGGGGCGGTCGGCGTAGAGCGGTCGGCGTAGGGCGGTCGGCGTGGGCCGGTCGGCGTGGCTGGAACCGAAGGATTGCCGGGAGCCTAGGCCCGCCTTCAACAAAACGTCAATGGAGGAACATACGGAGGAACGGACGGCGGAAGCCCTGCGGGATCAGCCCCGCAGCAGCGTTTCGGCCAGCCGCTCCCCCGCCACCTCGGCCAGCTCACCGGCCCTGGTCATGCTGTCCCCCGGCTGCTCGGCCAGGTCGGTGAGGGCGATCGCGGCGGTGAAGCCGGCCGCCCGCCACTCGGGCTCGGACAGCTCCAACCGACCCGCCACAGCGGCCACCCGAACCCCCGCCCGGGCAGCCGCCGCGGCGACTCCGGCGGGGGCCTTGCCATGGAGTGTCTGAGCGTCCAGGCAGCCCTCACCGGTGACGACGAGGCGTGCCCCACACACGGCCTCGTCGAAACCCAGCAGTTCGAGCAGCAGCTCGATACCGGGTCGCATGGTGGCGCCGAGCAGGGCGAGGGCGGCGAAGCCCACCCCGCCCGCGGCCCCGGCGCCGGGGGCCTCCCGCACGTCCCGTCCGGTCACCGCGGCCACCTGGTCGGCGAAGCGGGTCAGCCCCTGCTCCAGGACCACCAGGTCGTCCCCGTCGGCGCCCTTCTGCGGGCCGTAGACGGCGGTGGCGCCGCGCGGGCCCAGCAGCGGGTTGTCCACGTCGCAGGCGACCACGACGTCCACGCCGGTCAGCAGGTCGGCCAGCGGGCCGAGGTCGATCCGCTCCAGGCGGCGCAGCGCGGCTCCGCCGGGCGGAAGTTCGACGTCGTCGGCGTCCCGCAGCCGGACCCCGAGTGCCTGCACCATGCCGGCCCCGCCGTCCGTACAGGCGCTGCCGCCGAGGCCGAGCACGATCCGCTTGGCGCCCGATGACACCGCGCGGGAGATCAGCTGGCCGACGCCGTAGGAGCCGGCCGCGAGCGGGGCGGTCCGGCCGCCGGGCAGCCGGGCGAGCCCGGAGGCCTGGGCCAGTTCGACCACGGCGGTGTCGCCACGGACGGCCAGTGCGGCGTCCACCGGCAGGCCGGTCGGGCCGGCCACCTTGGCCGGGACGCGGTCGAAGCCGGCCGCGAGCGCGGCGGCCAGGGTGCCCTCGCCGCCGTCGGCGACGGGCAGTTCGCGCACGTCGCTGCCGGGCGCGGCGCGCCGGATGCCGGCGGCGATCCGGGCGGCGACCTCCGCACCCTCCAGGGTGCCCTTGAACTTGTCCGGCGCTACGACCACGTGGCCCTTGAGGGGGGTGGGGGGCATCGGTGGTCCTCACTTCCGTGCGGGTCGGGCGGTGTGCTGACGAACTCTGGTCCGGACAAGCATGGGTCCGGTGGCGCCGGGTTGCGAGCCCCCGGCCGGGCGGTGCGGCCCGGCTCGAGGCCCGGCCCGGGGCCGGGCTCCCGCAGGAGCGCCGGTCCCGGAGGGGGGTGCGACCCCCTCCCCGCCGTTCCCCTCGACCCGCTTCCGACGTTCGAGGGGCTCCCCTCGGCGAGGAGGGGGCCAGGCGACGCACCGCTGGCACGACCGAAGTGCCCCCGGGAGGGTGTGTGCGTCACCGGCCTGGATCGACCGGCGGGCGGACGGATGAGCCCCTGCCCGCACGCCGGTCGGGTCTGGCCTCCTGGTGGCGCGGGCACGACCGGATCAGGTACACGCCACCAGGAGGAGTCTGAGGGGGCCGGAGCCCCTCGGGTCAGGCGACCTCGCGGCCCGAGAGCCGCTCGACGCCGCGCAGCAGCGCCGAGTGGTCGAGCGAACCGTCGCCATTGGCCCGGGCGGAGGCGACCAGCTGGGCGACCACGGCGCCGACCGGCAGCGCGGCACCCACGGCGCGGGCGGCGTCGGTGACGATGCCCATGTCCTTGTGGTGCAGGTCGATCCGGAAGCCGGGGGCGAACTCGCGGTTGAGCATGTTCGCCTTCTTGCGGTTGAGCACCGTGGAGCCGGCCAGGCCGCCGCCGAGCACGTCCAGCGCGGCCGCGAGGTCGACACCGGCGTTCTCCAGGAACACCACGGCCTCGGCGAGCACCTGGATGTTGACCGCGACGATCAGCTGGTTGGCGGCCTTGACGGTCTGGCCGGCGCCGTCGGGGCCGACGTGGACGACCGTGGTGCCGAGCGCGTCGAACAGCGGCTTCGCCTCAGCGAAGTCCGCCGCCTCGCCACCGACCATGATCGACAGCACCGCCTCGATCGCACCGGCCTCGCCGCCGGAGACCGGGGCGTCCAGGGTGCGCACACCCTTCTCCCGGGCGGCCTTGCCGACCTTGATGGAGGTCTGCGGGGTGATCGAGGACATGTCGATCACCAGGGTGCCGGCCTGGACGTTCTCCAGGACGCCGCCCTCACCGAGGATGACCGCCTCGACGTGCGGGTCGGCCGGGACCATGGTGATGACGACCTCGGCGTCCTTCACCGCTTCGGCGATGCTGGCGGCGCCGTGGCCGCCGGCCGCGACCACGGTGTCGATCGAGGCCTGGGAGAGGTCGAAGCCGGTCACGTGGTGGCCGGCCTTGACCAGGTTGACGGCCATGGGCTTGCCCATGATGCCGAGGCCGACGAAGGCAATCTTGCGGGAGGCGCTCATCGCGTCGGGTTCCTTACGTGTGCGGGTGGGGAGGGGTGACGGGCCGGACGGGCGCTGCGGTACGCCGCGCACGCGGGCCGGACGGGCGCCGGGTCAGCGGGCTGCGGGCGCCGGGTCAGCGGGCCGCGTGGGCCGGTCCGGCAGGCTGCGGGGCAGCGGGCCAGCAGGCGCCGGGCCAGCGGGCGCCAGGGTCAGCGGGCGGCGCGCAGCTCGCGCGGCAGCCAGTCGAAGCTGTCGGCGCTGACGCCGGTGGAGGGGCGGTACTCCAGGCCGATCGCGCCGGTGTAGCCGGCCGCGCTGAGCCGGGCGAACAGGTCCTCGAAGTCCAGCTCGCCGGTGCCGGGCTCGTTGCGGCCCGGGTTGTCGGCGATCTGCACGTGGCCGATCCGGTCGGCGTAGGTGTCGATGACGGCCGCCAGGTCCTCGCCGTTCTTGGCCAGGTGGTACAGGTCGCAGAGGAACCTGGCGTTCCCCAGGCCGGTGGCGGCGTTGACCTTGTCGACCACCTCGACCGCGGCGGCCGCGGAGACCAGCGGGTAGTCCGGGGACTCGGCCTTGTTGAGGGCCTCGATCAGCAGGACGGCGCCGATCTCGTGGGCCGCCCGGGCCGCGAGCACCAGGTTCTCCAGTGCGACCGCGTCCTGCTCGGCCGGCTCGACGCCCTCGACCCGGTTGCCGTACAGCGCGTTGAGCGCGGTGGCACCGAGCGAGGACGCCAGTTCCGCGGCGACCGGGACGTTGGCCCGGAAGCGGTCCCGCTCGGACGGGACCGAGACGGTTCCCCGGGCACCCTGGCTGAGGTCGTCCAGGAAGTTGAGGCCGGTGAGCCGGACGCCCGCGTCACTGAACGCCTTGCGCAGCGCGTCGAGCTCGGCCCGGCTCGGGCTGTGTTCGGTGCCGAAGGGCCACCAGAGTTCGGCGGCCGTGAAGCCGGCCGCGGCGGCGGCCGCGGGGCGCTCCAGCAGCGGGAGTTCGCCGAACAGGATCGACAGGTTGACCGTGAAGCCGTGCTTGGCAGCCGCCGTCACGTCCATCACCTCTCACTCTCTCTTCCTTCATCCGCAACTTCCACGATCCGGAAGATGGATTCTGTGTGGTGGAAGCATCTCCGGCTCGCCGAGCAGGTGTCAAGGCTGCCGCAACATTTTGTTGAAGTAGTCCGGAGGGGTCCGCCCACCGGCCCCGCGACTGTTCGATCACCCAGCCCCTGCCCCCGCCCACCCCCGCTCGATACAGTGAGCAGGTGCGATTGATGGTGGAGTTCACGACAGAACCGTTCGAACTGGACACGTTCCCCGAGCACGCCGCGACGGCCCGCAAGGTCGTCGACGAGGCCGGCCTGGACGTATCGGTCGGCCCCTTCGGGACCGGCGCCGAGGGCGAGGCCGACCAGGTCCTCGCCGCGGTGACCCGGCTGCTCCGGGAGACCCTGAACGCCGGGGCGACCCGCATCTCCGTCCAGGTGAGCGTGTTGGGAGAGGAGGGCGGTACGCCGTGACCGAGCACGTGGAGCACCCGCTCGCCGCGGCGGTCAAGCCGCTGCTGGACGCGGTCGGCGCGACACCCGTCCCGCTGGACGAGGCGAAGGCCGAGGACGTCGTCCTGGAGTGGGAGGGCACCCCGGCCCTGGCCGTCCGGCTGCCGCACCTGAGCAGTGCGCTGGACCGGCTGCTGGCCGAGATGGCCCGACAGTTCGACGGCCGCCCGCTGGCCGAGCTGGACCGCTGGGAGAAGCAGCGGGTCGTCGCCCTCCTGGAGGAGCGCGGCGCCTTCACCGTCCGCCACGGGGTCGAGACGGTCGCCTCGGCCCTGGGCGTCAGCCGCTTCACCGTGTACAACTACCTGAACCGCCAGGACGGCTCGAAGCCGTCCTGAGCACGGCTCGAAGCCGTCCCGAGCACGGCTCGCGAGGAGCTTGCGAACGGGTGACCCCGCCGCTGTGGACAGTCTCGACCGACCCACGGCGGGGCACACTTGGTGAATCGCACACGAAAGGGCCCGGCAGCGCGGCCCGGTTCAAAACGTAACCACCAAGCGTTCAACAAACTGTTGACGGCAGGGTGGGGCCGATCTAGCTTTTCCGGGTGGCACCACTCTTCAGGAGGTCCACTCGTGACCAACCACCCCCACGCCCTCGACTCCCTGGCCGCGGCCGATGCCGCGGAACTGGAGAAGATCCTGCTGGAGGTATGCTCCAGCCCCCGTTGGGCCGCCGCCGTCGCACAAGCCCGGCCCTGGTCCAGCCGTGAGGCCCTGCTCGCCGCCAACGCGGAAGCAATGGCCGCACTGACCGTCGCGGACCTGCGCGACGCGATGGCCGGACACGCCCGGATCGGCCAGCCCAAGGAGGGCGACGCCACCTCCGAACGCGAACAGGCCGGCATCCAGGGCGTGGACCGGGCCGTCCTCGACGAACTGCGCGAGGCCAACGCCGCCTACGAGGCGAAGTTCGGCCACGTGTTCCTGATCTGCGCGACCGGCCGCACCGCGGCCACCATGCTCACGGCCCTGCGCGAGCGCCACCCCAACGACCCCGCCACCGAGGCGGAGATCGTCCGGGGCGAGCTGCGCAAGATCAACGACATCCGGCTGAACCGCCTCCTCGACGCTTCCTGACGCATCGTCAAGAATGCTTCGTGGGCGGGACGTCCGATCCGGGAACGTCTCCGGAGGCGCCCCACCTCGGAGGCCCCGCCTCCGGACGTGCGCCCCGCGTTATCTGACGTACCATCACCTCTGCCATCAGTAAGGTCACTTCACCCATGACTGGCATCTCCACCCACGTGCTCGACACCAGCCTCGGCCGCCCGGCCGAGGGCGTCCCGGTCGAGCTCGCACTGCACACCGAGGGTGGCTGGCAGGTGCTCGGCACCTCCGCCACGGACTCCGACGGCCGGGTCAAGGACCTCCCGGCCGTGGAGGCGGGCTCGGTCGTCCGGCTGCTCTTCGACACCGGCGCGTACTACGCGCTCAAGTCCGCGGAGCCGCCGTTCTTCCCCGAGGTCTCGATCGTCTTCACGGTCGCGCCCGAGCAGCACCACTACCACGTGCCGCTGCTGCTGAACCCGTTCGGATACTCGGTCTACCGCGGAAGCTAGTAGACCGACCTGGAAGCTTAGGAGCCTGTCATGGCCCACGTGCTCGGTCAGAACCAGTACGGCAAGGCGGAGAACCGCATCGTCCGGGTCTACCGCGACTCCACCCGGCACGAGATCAAGGACCTGAACGTCTCGGTCTCCCTCCAGGGCGAGTTCGAGGACGTCCACCTCACCGGGTCGAACGCCAACTGCCTTCCCACCGACACCACCAAGAACACCGTGTACGCCTTCGCCAAGGAGTACGGCATCGACTCGGCCGAGGCCTTCGGCATCCTGCTGGCCCGGCACTTCGTCGACGACACCGAGCGCGGCGTCGTGCACAGCGCCCGGATCCGGATCGAGGAGTACGCCTGGGACCGGATCCGGACGCCGGACAGCTCGGCCCGGTTCATCGGCTCGGAGGAGGTCGGCCACTCCTTCGTCCGCAACGGCCAGGAGACCCGCACCACCGAGATCGTCTACGACGGCGAGCGGGTCCAGGTCATCTCCGGCCTCAAGGACCTCATCGTCATGAACTCCACCAACTCGGAGTTCTGGGGCTACATCAAGGACAAGTACACCACCCTCCAGGAGGCGTACGACCGCATCCTCGCCACCCAGGTCACCGCCCGCTGGAAGTACGGCTACAGCGGTCGCGACGGCGAGGCCCAGCCCAACTGGAACCGCTCCTACACCCACGTGAAGCGGCACATGCTGGAGGCGTTCGCCGAGACCTACTCCTACTCGCTGCAGCAGACCCTGCACGCGATGGGCACCCGGGTCCTCAACAACCGCGCCGAGGTGGACGAGGTACGCCTCGAACTGCCCAACAAGCACCACTTCCTCGTCGACCTGGAGCCCTTCGGCCTCAAGAACGAGAACGAGGTCTACTACGCCGCGGACCGCATGTACGGCCTGATCGAGGGCACCGTGCACCGCGAGGGCGTCGTCCCGGTCATCCCGGTCGTCTGACCTCCCCCACGCCCCGCACGCCGCTCAGCCCGCTCACCCCGCTCACCCCATGGACTCCGCCCGGAATCGCCGCACCCTCCGGCCCGCTCGGGCCGGTCGAGTCCGGGCGGACCGCACCACCCGCGTCACCTGCACCACCCGCACGACCCGCACGACCTGCACCACCCGCACGGCCCGTATCACCGCACCACGCTCCACCTGTTTCTCCACCTGTTTCTCCACCCCCACCAACCGGAGTTCGTGTTCGCCTCGCGGCGGCCGGCCCGGGGCACTGGAGAAGCGTCCCGAGGGATCCTTGCTCCGCCGTCCCGCCCTCGGGGGGTCTCCAGCGCCACGGGCGCGCCGGGAGCCACGGGCACAAGAGGGGCTCGACATGGCACCCAGCAACACCAGCAGTAACGACGGCGGTTCCACCCCTGCAAGAACCCCAGACCCGGACGGTACGTCGACCCGCCTCCCCGGCGGGCCGTCCGGGTCCGGGACCCACCCCGTGGACGAGGTGCTGCCCCCGGTGAAACTGCTCTCCACCGGACTCCAGCACGTCGCCGCGATGTACGCGGGAGTCGTCGCACCCCCGCTCATCGTCGGCGCCGGCGTCGGACTCTCCGCCACCGACCTCGCCCTGCTCATCTCGGCCAGCCTGTTCACCGCCGGACTGGCCACCCTGCTCCAGACCCTCGGCATCTGGAAGATCGGCGCGCGGCTGCCGTTCGTGAACGGCGTGTCGTTCGCGGGCGTCGCGCCCATGATCGCCATCGCCAAGGGCTCCATCGAACGGACGGGGGGACCGAAGGACGCCCTCCCGGTGATCTTCGGCGCGGTGATCGTCGCGGGAGCCCTGTGCTTCCTCGCGGCACCGTACTTCTGCAAGCTCATCCGGTTCTTCCCCCCGGTCGTCCAGGGCACCGTGATCACCCTCATCGGGGTGTCCCTGCTCCCGGTGGCGGTGAACTGGGCGCGCGGCGGCTCGCCGAGCGCCCCCGGGTACGGCTCCGTGCGGGCCGTCGGCCTCGCCGCGATCACCCTCGCCGCGGTGGTGCTCTGCAACCGGCTGCTGCGCGGTTTCTGGCAGCAGCTGTCCCTGCTCGTCGGTCTGGCGTTCGGCACCCTGGTCGCCTTCCCGCTGGGGCTGGCCGACTTCGGCGCGGTCCAGGACGCGAAGATCTTCGCGCTCCCGTCCCCGTTCCACTTCGGCGCGCCCGCCTTCGACGCGGCCGCGATCGTCTCGATGTGCATCGTCATGGTGGTCTCGATGACCGAGTCCACCGCCGACATGCTCGCCCTCGGCAAGATCGTCGAGCGCGAGGCCGACGAACCCACGCTCGCCGCCGGCCTCCGGGCCGACGGACTGGCCACCGCGATCAGCCCCGTCTTCAACGGCTTCGCCGCCAGCGCCTTCGCCCAGAACATCGGGCTGGTGGCGCTGACCAGGATCCGCAGCCGCTTCGTGGTCGCGGCCGGCGGAGGCATCCTGATCCTGCTGGGGCTCTTCCCGGTCCTCGGCTCGGTCGTCTCGCTGGTGCCGCAACCCGTCCTCGGCGGAGCCGGGATCGTACTCTTCGGCACGGTCGCGGCGAGTGGGATCCGCACCCTCGCGGAGGCCGGCATGGAGTCCAGCGCCAACACCATCCTGGTGTCGGTCTCGCTCGGTGTCGGCATCGTCCCGATCGCCGTACCCACCTTCTACGACGCCTTCCCGGAGGCGGTCCGGACCCTGATGCACTCGGGGATCTCGGCCGGCTGCGTGATGGCCGTCCTGCTCAACCTGCTGTTCCACCACGTCGGAACCGCCCGCCGGTCCGAATCGCAGTCCAGATCCGGCGAGGCCCCCGGCGCGACGGTGCCGACGGCGACACCGTACTGACCGGTCCGGGCAGGGGCGCAAACCACTCGGTGCGCGCCCCTCCTGGCCCTCCCCCATAGGAGTGACACCATGGCAGTCCAGCCCCCACCCGCCGACCAGCGGATCGTGATCGAGAACGTCGCGATCGCCACGGTCGACGCCGTCGACACCGAGTACGCCCGCGGCCACGTGGTCATCCTCGGCAACCGGATCGAATCCGTCGGCAACGGCCCCGCCCCGGCGTGGCTGGACAACGTGGTGCGCCGGATCAACGGCGAGGGCCACCTGCTCACCCCCGGCCTGGTCAACACCCACCACCACTTCTACCAGTGGATCACCCGCGGCCTCGCCCAGGACAACATCCTCTTCGACTGGCTGGTCGCCCTCTACCCGACCTGGGCCCGGATCGACGACAAGCTCGTGCACGCCGCCAGCCAGGGCTCGGCCGCCGCCCTGCTCAAGTCCGGCTGCACCACCGCCTCGGACCACCACTACGTCTTCCCCAAGGACGGCGGCGACGTCCTCGGCGCCTCGATCGAGGCCGTCCAGGAGCTCGGCCTGCGCTTCACCGCGCTGCGCGGCTCGATGGACCGCAGCAAGAAGGACGGCGGACTGCCGCCGGACCACGCCGTCGAGGAGCTGGACGACATCCTGGCCGCCTCCGAGGCCGCCGTCGACCGCTACCACGACTCCTCCTTCGGCTCGATGCTGCACGTCGCGCTGGCGCCCTGTTCGCCCTTCTCGGTCTCCACCGACCTGCTCCGCCAGTCCGCCGAACTCGCCCGCCGCAAGGGCGTCCGGCTGCACACCCACGGCTCCGAGACGGCCGAGGAGGAGCAGTTCTGCAAGGAGCTGTTCGGGATGGGGCCGACCGACTACTTCGAGTCGGTCGGCTGGCTCGGCGAGGACGTCTGGATGGCGCACTGCGTCCACATGAACGACTCCGACATCGCCAAGTTCGCCGAGACCGGCACCGGCGTGGCGCACTGCCCCTCCTCCAACGCCCGCCTGGCCGCCGGGATCGCCCGGGTGCCCGACATGCTCAAGGCCGGCGTACCGGTCGGGCTCGGCGTCGACGGCACCGCCTCGAACGAGTCCGGCGAGCTGGGCACCGAGCTGCGCAACGCGCTGCTGATCAACCGGCTGCACGGCTACCCGACCGCGCTGACCGGGCGCCAGGCGCTGCGGCTGGGGACCATGGGCGGCGCCCGGGTGCTCGGGCGGCAGAACGAGATCGGCTCCATCGAGGCCGGCAAGCTGGCCGACCTGGCCCTGTGGAAGATCGACGGGGTCATGCACTCCTCGATCGCCGACCCGGTCGCGGCCCTCACCTTCGGCGCGCTGCCGCCGCTGGCGACCCTGTTCGTCGACGGCAACGCCGTCGTCGAGAAGGGCGAGCTGACCACCGTCAACGAGGACCGGATCGCGCGTGCCTGCGCCCGCGCGGCCAAGGAGCTCGCCTCCCGGCCCGTCTGACGGCCCGCCGGGCGGGCCGGAGCTGCCCTCCGGCCCGCCCGGCCCACTGGTTCCGGAGCGCGCCCAGGGACGGTGCGTGACCCGGACTCCGTACACCCGCCAGGGTGTACGGACCGCGGCCCCGAACCCACGGCGAGGGTTCGGGGCCGCGGCGTGCCCGGGGCGGGGAGCAGGGGCGTGCCCGGGGCGGGGAGCGGGGAGCTTGGGCGAAGCGGCGAACGAACAGATAACAGCGAACGGATGACAGGTGACAACTTTCATCATCTGTTATCCGTTCGCTGTTATCTGTCTTCTGTTATCTGTTACCTGTTCGCCGTCATCCGTCCCAACGCCGTCGGCCGCCCGCCCGTCAGGCCGTGCGCCCCAGCGTCGCCAGGTAGGCCCGCCAGCCGCCGTGGTGGGTGATCTCGCGGTGCACCCCGCGCTCGACCTCGCCGCGGGCGAGCAGCATGGAGAAGCATGCGGAGCCGTCCTCCAGCTCGATCACGCCGAGCTCCAACTCCCTGGGCTCGCCGGGCAGGATGACGTCCCGCAGGCGCTCCAGGCTGATCTCGTACAGCTCGCCCTCGATCGCGGTGTCGACGGACGGGTCGGCCAGCAGCCCCGGGCAGACGTCCGTCCCGCCGCTGTGGTCGATGGAGAAGAAGCGGTAGCCGGGGGCGGTGCGGGCCGGGCCGATCAGTGCGTCGGCGACCTTGTCGTGGAACGGTCCGCCGACCATCGCCTGGCCGTTGAAGAAGATGCGTGCCATCGGTGAACTCCTCAGAAGGGAAAGGCCGTACAAAGAAAAAGACCGTTCCGCACGGCGACGAGAGGACAGGTGGATTCGTCGCCGTACGGAACGGAGCAAAGGGCGGCGGAACTGCTACGACCCGGCAGGCGGCAGCGGTGGCGCCGACGGATAGATTGGTGCTCAGCCCAGCAGGGGAAGCGCGGGGAGGGTCAGGAAGTCCGCGAACTCCTCGGCCAGGGCGACCTGTTCGAAGAGCTGGGCGGCCTCGCGCCAGCGGCCTGCCCGGTAGGCCTCGTCGCCGAACTCAGCGCGGAGCTCGGCCAGTTCGGTGGCGACCAGGGTGCGGACCAGCTCGGCGGTGGCCTTCTCGCCGGTGTCGGACAGCACGACCCCGTTGTGGATCCACTGCCAGATCTGCGAACGCGAGATCTCGGCGGTGGCAGCGTCCTCCATCATGTTGAAGATGCCGACCGCGCCGAGCCCGCGCAGCCAGGCCTCGATGTAGCGGACGCCGACCTGGACGGCGTTGTGCAGCCCGGCCCGGGTGCAGGTGCCTCCGGCGCCGGCGATGTCGAGCAGTTCGGCGGCGGTGACCGGCTCGGCGGGGCCCGGGTTGTCCTTCTGGTTGGGCCGCTCGCCGAGCACCGCGTCGAAGGAGGCCCGGGCGACCGGGACGAGGTCCGGGTGGGCGACCCAGGAGCCGTCGAAGCCGTTGCCGGCCTCGCGGTCCTTGTCCGCCTTGACCTTCTCCAGCGCGGCGGCGTTGACCTCCGGGTCCCTACGGCTGGGGATGAACGCGGCCATGCCGCCGATCGCGTGGGCGCCGCGCCTGTGGCAGGTCTGCACCAGCAGCCGGGTGTAGGCGGCCATGAACGGCGAGGCCATGGTGACGCTGTTGCGGTCCGGCAGGATGTAGTGCTCGCCGGCGTCGCGGAAGTTCTTGACGATCGAGAAGAGGTAGTCCCAGCGTCCGGCGTTGAGGCCGGCCGCGTGGTCGCGCAGCTCGTACAGGATCTCGTCCATCTCGAAGGCCGCGGTGATGGTCTCGATCAGGACGGTGGCCCGGACGGTGCCGTACGGGATGCCCAACTCGGCCTGGGCGTGGGTGAACACGTCGTTCCAGAGCCGGGCCTCGAGGTGGCTCTCGGTCTTCGGCAGGTAGAAGTACGGGCCGGAGTTGGGGTCCTCGGCGCCCTTGGCGATGAGCCGGGCGGCGTTGTGGAAGAAGTACAGGCCGAAGTCGACGAACGCGCCGGCCACCGGGACGCCGTCGACCAGCAGGTGGTTCTCGTCCAGGTGCCAGCCGCGCGGGCGGACCACGACGGTGGCGAGTTCGGCGGCGGGCCTGAGGGTGTAGGCCTTGCCGGCCGAGCTGGTGAAGTCGATCCGGCCCTCGAAGGCGTCGATCAGGTTGACCTGCCCGCTGACCACGTTCTCCCAGGTCGGGGAGGTGGCGTCCTCGAAGTCGGCGAGCCAGATCTTCGCCCCGGAGTTGAGCGCGTTGATGACCATCTTGCGGTCGGTGGGCCCGGTGATCTCGACCCGGCGGTCCTGGAGGGCGCGCGGCGCCTCGGCGACCTTCCAGTCGCCGGCCCGGACGTCGGCGGTCTCGGGGAGGAAGTCCAGCGTGCCGGTGCGGGCGATCTCGGCCCGTCGGCTCTTCCGCCTCGCCAGGAGCTCCTGTCGACGACCCTCGAAGGCGCGATGGAGGCCCACGACGAAGGCGACCGCCTCCGGGGTGAGCACCTCCTCGGCCCGATGGACGCGCGGTCCGGCGACAGTGACGACCGGAGCGGCGGGGGAGGCGCCGACGGGCCCCTGATCTGCAGCCATGAGCAGGACACTCCTAAGACGGTTGAGCCTGGCAAAGGGAGCTCCGGTGGGAACTTCCTCGGGTACTTCCTCGATCGTTACCCGCCTGTCGGCGGATTCGATTCTGTAAGGTGGAGACTAGTTTCCGCGATACAGAATTTCAACGGTTTGTTGAAGAGGTCGCCGGGACTCTACTCCTCCCCGACAGCGAAGGGAACGCCGGTGGTTGCGACCCCCGACACAGCATCGACGACAGGCGCCGACCGCGCGAGCGGCGGCGTGCAGTCCGTCGAGCGCGCCTTCCAACTCCTGGAGGCGCTGGCCGACTCGAGTGGCGTGGCCACCCTCAGCGAGCTCTCCACCAGCTCCGGCCTCCCGATGCCGACCATCCACCGACTGGTTCGTACCCTCGTCCAGCAGGGCTATGTCCGCCAGGACACCGCCCGGCGCTACACCCTCGGCCCCCGGCTGATCCGGCTCGGCGAGACGGCCGGCCGACTGCTCGGCAGCTGGGCCCGCCCGTACCTGGCCGAGCTCATGGAGGCCACCGGCGAGACCGCCAACCTGGCGGTGCTGGAGGGCGGCGAGGTGGTGTACGTCGGACAGGTGCAGTCGCGGCGCTCGATGCGGATGTTCACCGAGGTCGGCCGACGGGTGCAGCCGCACTGCACCGGCGTCGGCAAGGCGCTGCTCGCCCAGCTCCCCGAGGACGAAGCGCGTGCGGTCCTGGGCCCCAACCCGCTGCCCGCGCACACCGAGTACACCCTCACCGACCCGCAGGCGCTGATGGACCAGCTCGCCGAGGCGCGCGAGCGCGGGTACGTGGTCGACGACCAGGAGCAGGAGATCGGCGTCCGCTGCATCGCCCTCGCCGTCCCGGGCGCCCCCACGCCCACCGCCCTCTCGGTGTCCGGCCCGGAGGCCCGGATCCGGGCACTGGAGGAACAGGCCGGGGCGTCTGCACTGGTACCGGTGATGCACCAGATCGCGGCCCGGCTCGGGCAGGTCCTGGCACCCTGACGATCAGTCAACAGCCTTCCTCGACAAGAGCGATCGGGCCGATGTCGGCGCCCCGCCGTTCGAGTGGCGGTGGGCGAGTTGTGGCGCCGCCGCGTCGGCGGCTCGGACACCCTGGGGCGGACGCGGCCCGCGACGGCGCGGGCCGCCGGAGCACGGGAACAGGGTGAACGGCGTGGCACAGCACGGAGTACGGGGCGGCGCGGGGCGCAGGGGGTTCGGCCGGATCGGCCTGATCGGCCGGGCCGGATGGGTCGGCCAGGTCGGATGGGGCGGCCGGGCCGGATGGGTCGCGGCGGTGACGGCGGGCTGCGCGGCAGCCGCACTGGCCGCCGGCCCGTCCTGGGCGGTGCGGCACCCGGTGCCACGCCCGGACCTTGGGGTCGTCGCGCCGGGTGCGCCCGAGGCGTCCACGCTGCCGGCCGTGGTGGCCAAGCCGTCCGCATCGCACCTGGAGGTGGTCCGGATCGACCCGGACCCGGCGTCGCCAGGCGGCACCACCACCATTCACGCCTTCGTCGCCAACGCGGGCCCGGACACCACCGTGTCCCCGTTCACGGTGACGGTCACCCTCCCGAACGGGGTCACCGCGGCCCCCCCGTTCTACCCAACGGACTGTGAGGTCGTCGCACGCGGCAGGCAGGTGCGCTGCGTCTTCGGCCCCGGGCTGAAGGAGGGGCGCAGCGCGACCGCCCTCGTCCCGGTCGTGCTCTCCCCCGATCTGCCGCTCGGGGTCCTGGCGGGCGGCTCGGTCGAGGTGCGCAGCGCGGACGACCCGGGGGGCATCCGCCACCGGGAGCCGTTCGACATTCGGGTCGTCGAGACGACCCAGGGCTGACGGCCGGATCGCCCCACCGGTCACCGGCCGCCGGCGAGCGGCTGCCGGATCCCGGTGACCGGTGGGGCGGGCTCGTGGTTACCGGTAGACGTGGTCACCGGTACAGGTGGTTACCGGTAGACGAGGTCACCGGCAGACGCGGTCACCGGTAGACGCGGACGTAGTCGGCGGCCATGGTGATCGGGGCGTTCCCCTGCGGCGCCGGGTGGTACTTGCCGGCGCTCACCGAGAGGTTGAGGATCAGGTACGCCGAGAAGTTGGCCCCGACGCCCTTGCCGTCCGAGAACACCTTGACGCCGTTGACGTACCAGTCCACCGAGTTGGCGCCGTAGTAGGTGCCGATGGTCACCCACTGGTCGGCGGCGACGGCGCTCGCATCGGTGTAGTAGTCGGGGTTGCCGGGGTTGACGTGGTTGGTCAGCTCCAGCAGGTTCGGGTTGTCGGGGTGGTACTCGAAGGAGTCGATCTCCCCGTTGCCGTTCTTCCAGGTCCACAGGGCGGGCCAGGCGCCGGTGCCGGCGGGCAGCTTGACCCGGGTCTCGGCGTAGTCGCCGGTCTTGACCTGGAAGCCCTCGGCGGAGCCCTCGGTGGTCAGGAAGCCGGTGTTCCAGGACTGCTTGCCGTTCTCCAGGGTGGGGCCGCCCGGGGTGGCGGTGAACGTGGCGACGCCGTTCCCGACGGTGACGTTGTTCTTGTTCAGCCAGTCGAGCTTGTTGTCGTCCGGGTTGTGGTTCCCGTACTTGTACGAGGTGCTCTTGTCACCGACCCAGCGCTGGCCCCAGTTGATCGGGCCGTTGAACTCGTCGGACCAGGTCAGCGACTTGCCCGCGATCGGGGAGGACGGCGCCGGGGTCGTCGGGGTGGCCGTGGCGGTCGGGGTGCTGGTCGGGGTCGCGGTGGGGGTCGCCGTGGGGGTCGCCGTGGGGGTCGCGGTGGGGGTCGCCGTCGGGGAGGGGGCCGGCGTGGGCGTACCCGTGGCCGAGACCACCAGCTGCTGCGAGGGCAGGTTGTGCCACGCGCCGCCGAGGTCCTGCCAGAAACCGAACTGGGTGTACGTCCCGGCGGCCAGGGTGCGGGCGGCGCTGGTGTAGTTGAATCCGCCGGGGCAGATCTGCACGTTGCTCGCGTTGCCCGGGAAGTCCAGGTTGGTGCCGCGCGCGTCACGGACGCCGACGCCGACGGTCTTGGCGGTGAAGCAGGCCGAGGAGTGCAGGGCCAGCGAGGCGGTGCCGGCCTTGCCGGCGACCATGGTGGCGGGGGCGAGCCGGTCCTGGGTGACGGTCGGGCCGGTGGCGGCCTGGGCGCCGGAGACGGACGGCAGGCCGAGCAGGCCGGCGCCGGTGATGGCGAGCGCCCCGGTCGTGGCGAGGGCGGCGTTGCGGCCGCGGTGGGACGGACGGGCGTGGCGGGGCGCGCGACGGCGCCGGGCAGGCTGGTGCATGGGGATCCTCTGCGACGCCTGCGAGGTGAGCTGTCGGATTCGGGCTGCAGTTGCCCGGCCGCCTGTGGAGCGGCTTCACCCCTAGCCGCGACCCGCACGCTGGTGCGTACGGGCCGGGCGCTGACCTTGGTTCCCCCGCTCCCGTCCGCTGTGGTGCTCGGGTACTCGCCGGCGGGTGGACGGGACTCGGCGTCCCGGCGGCGGGGTCCGCGACGGCGGACGACGAGTGCAGGCTAGGCAGGCCATCCGTGGACGGACAACCTGATCAAGCCGGTTGTCGCACAGCTCACAGTGGTGTCGATCAACGACGCTGCGTGGTGGCCGAGTTGATCACCGGAGTCGACGCCGCCCGGTCCCCCCGTCCGGCCCGCCCGGACTGCCGACCGCACACTGTACGCGGTACGACGGTGGCGGACCGTACCGTGACCGCCGAACCGTGACCGCCGAACCGTGACATCCGTGGCGTGGAGCCGCCCGTATCCGCCCGGTCGGATAAATTGGAGCCCTGGGATTTTCCACGGTGCACAAGAGCACCGACCAGAGCCGTACGACCCGTCCGCCGTTCCGGAGAAGAGGTTCCGCCCCACCATGACCGCGCCCGCGCCCCTGCCCGCCTTCGCCGGCCGCACCTACGTCTTCCGGGCCGACAACGGCGCGGCCTTCCGCAACTCCTACTCGGCCGACGGCACCCGGCTGCGCTGGGAGGGCCTCGGTGAGTCGGCGGGCCAGTGGGAGGACGTGCGGCTGCACGTCGCCGAGGTCGCACCGGAGATCTACTTCGTCAGCTGGACGGAACAGAGCGGGATCACCGTCAGCCACGTGATGGACCTCAACGCGCTGACCGTACGGGCCTTCTGGACCTTCGAGGGCGAGGGCGGCCGGGTCGGCCAGTTGCACACCGGGACGCTGGAGCGGGTCGCCTGACCGGCGCCGAAACGGACCGACCCCCCGGGAGCCGCGGCTTCCGGGGGGTCGGTGTGTTCGGTGTGTTCCGTGCGTTCTGCGTGTCCTGCGTGTCCTGCGCGTTCCGCGGGCGGCGCCGTCAGACGGTCTGGCCCGGGTGGCCCGGCTGGTTCGGGACCTTGAGGTGCTGGGACAGCCACTCCAGTGAGGACGGCAGCAGGGCGCTCCAGGTCTCGAAGTTGTGGCCGCCGTTCTCGAGCATGCTGTAGGAGACCTTCATCGGGCTCTTCGCGGCGTCGATGAACGCCTCGGTGTCCTGCTTGTAGTTGCCGTCGCCCTTCTTGGTGCCGGCCAGCAGCACGGAGACGTTCGGCTGCGGCAGGTTCTTCAACCGCCACATCAGGTCGGCCTCGTTGCGGCGCTGCTTGCTGCCGCCGAAGAGGTCGCCGGTGGTCGGGTCGTCGGCCGCCTCGTAGTACCCGGAGAGGGACACGGCGGTCGGGAAGACGTCCGGGTGGCGCATGGCCAGCTTGAGCGCGCAGTAGCCACCGGTGGAGTTGCCCATGAAGGCCCAGGCCTGCGGGTCGGTCGAGACCCGGTAGCTGGCCTGGATCGCCGACGGGACGTCCTTGGTGAAGTACGTGTCGGACTGGGCGCCGCCGGGGATGTCCTCGCACTCGGTGTCCTGCGGCAGCGCGGGCGAGGGGCGCATCAGGACCATGACGGTCGGCTGCATCCGGCCCTCCTGCAGCAGCTTGAGCGCGGCGCCCGGGTAGTTGAAGCGGGTGATCAGGTTCTCGGCGATTCCTGGGAAGCCGGTGCTGACGATCACGGCCGGGAACTGCTTCTGCGCGTACTCGGGCTGGAAGTACTGGGGCGGAAGGTAGACGTAGCCCTCGGTCGACAGCCGGCTCTCCTTGCCGTCGATCCGGACCTTGCGGATCTCGCCGGACTGGCTGGGCTCACGGCCCATGGCGCCGCCGCCCTTGACCGAGGCCTGGCCTATGGTCTCGACCAGCAGTCGGCCGGAGGCGTCCGCCTTGTTGTGGATGACCACCGGGCCGGTGCTGCCCGTGCCCATCAGGTCGTCCCAACTGCTATAGAAGGCGAAGTAGTTGTTCGCCACCAGCCCGAGCGCGGCGAGCACCGCCAGCTGGGTGGCGAGCAGCGCGCCGATCCGGCCGAGCACCGCCTGCCAGCTCTTCCGGGCGAGTCTGGGCCAGAGCCAGACCGTGCCGACCATCATCACGACCGCCATCAGCACGGCCAGTGCCAGCACCTTGTGGCTCGTCAGACCCATTTTCCAGTTGCTCCCACGCCTCGAACTCCCACCCCTCCGTTCAGGGACATCCGAGGAGGTCACCCCGGTTCCCCCACCGGGGCGCGAGCACCAACCCTAGCGGGAGCTGTAAGGAAGCTGATCGGGGGCTGTGGGCAGGCCGCGAACAGATGACAGAGTTCAACTTTCAGATAACAGATAACAGATAACAGATTTCGAAAGTTGTTCGCTGTCATCTGTTCGCCGCTATCCGTTCGCGGCCGTCTGTTCGCTTGCGCCCGCTCGCCGCCAGCCCGCTAGTCCCCCGCCGGCTGAGCCCACAGCCGTAGCCCCACCGTGAGTTCGCGCATGCAGCGGCCGCCGAGGTCCTGCGGGGAGCCCGGGCCGGTGACAGCCGCGTCGGAGCCCGCCCACTGCTCCAGGGCCACCCGGATCGCCGCCGTGGCCGCAGCCGCGGCCAGCCGGACCTCCAGCGGATCGACGCCGTCCGGACAGCGGGCGGCCAGCACACCCCGCAGCCGCTCCTCCGACCCGGCGTGGACCTTCTGCCAGGTGCCGTCCAGCCGCGGGTCGCGCAGCAGGTCGCGGGTCCAGTACATCGCCTCGACGGCCGCGTCGTCGGCCGGGGTGAGCGACTCGACGGCCGAGCGCTCCAGCGCCTCACGCAGCGGTACGTCCGCCGGGCTCTCGGCCAGCAGGTCCATCCAGCGCTGCCCGCCGGCCGCCAACAGCGGGGCGACGGCGTCCTCCTTGACGGAGAAGTAGCGGTAGAAGGTGCGCAGCGAGATGCCCGCGGCGGCGGCGATCTCCTCGGCGGTGGTCGCCTCGGCGCCCCGCTCGGCAAAAAGCGCGGCGGCGGTGCGGGCGATCTCCAGCCGGGTGGCGTCACGGCGGCGCTGGGTCAGGGTCGGGCGTCCGGTCACAGGGGCCAGCGTACGCAAGCGATCAAGGTCACGGCACATCGCGCCCGAGTGGCACATCAAGCCTTGTTGGCACAACATGCCATATGGACGTACCGTGTCTCTTGAGGTCGAGAGACCACGAACGAAGGAGGACCACCATGGAGCGCTTCAGCGGACGGAACGTCCTGATCACCGGCGGCGGCTCTGGCATCGGCCAGGCGACCGTGCACCGGATCCTCGCCGAGGGCGGGAAGGTCGTCGCCGTCGACGTCAACGAGGACGGCCTGAAGAAGACCCTGGACCGCGCGACCGCCGAGGGCACCGCCGACCGCCTGACGATCCAGGTCCTGGACATCTCGGACGAGGCCGCCGTGGTGGCGGGCGTCGCCGAGGCCGTCGCGGGCCTGGGCGGTCTGGACGTCCTGGTCAACGCCGCCGGCATCCTCCGCTCCTCGCACACCCACCAGACCACCCTGGAGTTCTGGAACAAGCTCCTCGCGGTGAACCTGACCGGCACCTTCCTGATGACCCGCGAGGCGCTCCCCGCGCTGCTCGCCACCGGCAAGGGCGTGGTGGTCAACTTCAGCTCCACCTCCGCGAGCTTCGCCCACCCCTACATGGCCGCCTACGCCGCGACCAAGGGCGGCATCCAGTCCTTCACCCACGCGATCGCCTCGGAGTACTCGAAGCAGGGCCTGCGCGCGGTCTGCGTCGCACCTGGCAGCATCGACAGCGGCATGACCAACAACCCGGGCCTGCCCGCCGACGCCGATTTCGGCCTGCTGGCCAAGCTCTCCCCCGCCCTCGGCCACGGCTTCGCGGGCCCGGACACGGTGGCCGGCGTGATCGCCATGCTGGCCTCCGACGACGGCGCCTTCGTCACCGGCACCGAGCTCCGGATCGACGGCGGCACCCACATGTGAGCCCCCGGTCCGGTCACCGGCGGGGCCCGTGCCCTCCCCCATCGGGCACGGGCCCCGTCGGCGTCCTCCTTCTCAGGGTTCTCAGGCTTCTCAGGCTCCTCAGGCTTCCGGTCGCAGTCAGCTGGTAGCGGTCAGCCGGTAGCCCGGGCGTGCCGACCGTTCGAGGCCACGCCCCGCCGGGCGTCGCGGCGGGCAGCGAGCGCGTTGCCGACCGCCGCGAGCGCGGCCCCGAGCAGCAGGAACGCCACCGCCAGCAGGAAGCACGCCCCCGCGATCCGGCGGTAGCCGCCGTGCCGGGCGGGGTCGAGGAACGGGTAGGGGTACCAGCCGACCGCGTGGCCGCGGAGCAGCGCGTACGCCAGGTAGACCAGCGGGAACCCCAGCCAGCCGAGCACCGTCCGGGCCCGGACGGGCCGGGCGGGCGGGTCGACCAGCCAGTCGGCGAGCACGAGCAGCGGCATCACGCGGTGGACCACGTCGTCCACCCAAGGGATCACCAGCGGCGCCGGGTACGTCGCCAGCAGCGTGCCGTACGCCAACCCGGTGACCACCAGGTAGAGCGCCACCGCGCCGCGCACCGCGTCCGGTACGGGCCGGCGGCCGGTCAGCCCGGCCCAGCCGCCGTAGCCGAGGACGGCCGCTCCGGCGAGGTTGGCGAGGTTGGTGAAGTAGCTGAGGAAGTTCACCACCCCGGAGCCGTCCGTCGCCGCGTGGTAGCCGGAGAAGCAGAGTGCGACGACCAGGAAGGCCGCGACGGCGAGCCGGGCGGGGGCGAGCCACGAGTTCATCGTCGGGAACCGCCTCTCTGGGGCGTGGTCCGGACAGGAGCTCTTCGGATTCAAACCCCGGCGGGCGGACCCGGCCACATGAGGGAGCGTTCCAGGAGCGTTCCAGGAGCGGTTCAGGAGCGGTTCAGCGCAGGCCTCAGGGGCTGCGCCAGTCGGTGGCCAGGGCCGCCGCCGGGTTGGCGACCAGCAGCAGCTCGCACAGCTCGGGCCCGAAGGTGCGGGCCAGTCGCGGGGCGAGGTCGGTGAGCAGCCGGGTGGGGCCGCCGACCTCGCGGGCCGTCCGGGTGGTGGTGTCGGCGCCGAGCAGCAGCCGTTCGGCGTGGCCCGCCTCGACCAGGTCGGCGATCACCTCGAAGGCCTGGAGGTCGGCGGGGTGGCCGATCCGTGCGGGACTGTCCAGGGCGAGGAACGCCCCCTCGGCGGCGAGGCTGCGGTGCAGCGACCGGTCGGTGAAGCGGGTGAGGTGGCCGAGGATGATCCGGTCGGGGTCGACGCCGTGCCGCCCGTGCAGCCGGTGCAGGACGCCGTGCGGGTCACCCTCGGGTTCGAGGTGGACGGCGATCGGGGCACCGGTGGCGTGGTGCGCCTCGGCTGCGGCGGCCATCGTCCGGCGGGTGTGCCCGGTCAGCGGGCTCGCGTCGTCAGCGATCTTGATCAGACCGGCCCGGACGCCCTCGGGAGCGCCGGGGAGCCCGGTGCTGAGCTCGGTGACGAAGTGCTCGGCGAGGTCGGCCGACGCGGCGGGGCCTCCGGTCGTGCCGGGGGTACCGGCGGGGAACCGGTCCTCGGGGTAGTGGACCGCCTGGTGCGCGCCGGTGGCGGCGATCACGTGGACGCCGGTCGCGCGGGACAGCGCGGCGAGGGTGCCCGCACCACGCCCCATGCCCCGCGGGGTCCACTGGACGAAGGAGTGGCCGCCGGCTGCGGCGTACTCGCTCAGCACCGCCTCGGCAGCGACTGGGTCGTCCAACTCCTGGCCGGGGAGCAGGGGGCTGCGGATGAAGAGGTGGTCGTGGGAGTCGGTGACGCCCAGGTCGCCGGGGGCGAGGTCGCCCAGGACGGTCCGTACGGTGCGGGTGGCGGTCATGCCGCGTCCTCTGCCGGGGTGTCGGTCACGGGAGCGGCAGTCACGGCAGCGGCGGTCACGGAAGCGGCGGCAGGCGGGGCTGCGGACGCTGCGAAGGTGGCCGTGGCCACCCGGAGGCCGGCCAGGGCCTTGGGGACGCCGACGTACGGGGCCAGGTGGACGATCACCTCGGTGATCTCCTCGCGGCTCATCCCGATCCGCAGGCTGTTGCGCACGTGGTCGGCAAGCTGCGGCTCGACCCCGCCGAGGGCGGTGAGCGCGGCCAGGTTGGCGATCTGGCGGTCGCGCAGAGCGAGGCCGGGGCGCTGGTAGGTACCACCGAAGAGGCTGGTGACGATCCAGTCGGCGAAGCCGGGGGCAAGCGCGTCCAGACCGCTGAGGGTGCCGGCGGCGACCGGGCCGGCGAGCTCGGCGAGCAGGGCGTAGCCGGCTTCGCGGTCGAGCGGCGCCGGTGTGAGGTCGGCGGGGACGAGGCCTGTCGGGACGGCATCGGCCGGGACGGCGTCGGTCGTGGTGGCGTCGGCCGGGGTGAGGGGCCGGGTCACGGCGTTGGCCGGGGCGGTGGCGGTGGCGGGGTTCGTGGCGGGCATCGCGGTGAGGGGGCCTTTCACCAGTGGCGGCCGGCCGGCAGCCGGTCGAGTTCGGGACGGGACAGGTGCAGCACCCGGAAGCGGGTGCCGGGCGCGTCCTCCGGGGCGGGGCCGGACCAGAGGGCGAGGCTGAGCAGTTCCCAGCGGCTCGGGTCCACGGCGACGGCGGCGGTGTGCAGGGTTGGGTGCGACGGGTGCGCAGGGAGCTCGGCGAGGGCCCGCTCGACGGCCTCGGCCGGGTCGGCGGTCTCCGGGAGCCGGACGATCGTGCGCGTGGCGGTGCTCGGAGCCTCCGTCCGGGCGCCCTCGGCCAGGCCCGCGCCGAGCCAGTGGCGGACGACCGGGCGGCCGAAGTCTGCGCTCAGACCGCGGAAGCCCGGGCCCCACAGGAACCGGTTCATGCCTTCGGCCGTGCGCCAGAGGTAGAACGGCGCGTACTGGTTGACCGGCGAGCCGTCCTGGCCGCGTTCGCGGACCAGGTACGCCTTGAGGCCGAGGCCGGGGTGGGCGTCCAGCAGGTGGCCCTTGTCGGCCACGCGTCGGCGGATGACAGCCATGTCGTAGTCGGCGGGGAGGGTGATCTCGTACTGCATGGCATGCACTGCGGGCTCCCTGGGTCGGGGCGAGTGGCGGCCGTCGAGTCGCAGCGTCGGCTGACGCGCTCGGTGGACAGACGGGCTCGGTGGACGGTCTCCGCTGGTGAACGGGAGGGGCGGGTCGCCGCCCGTCAGGCCCGGCGGTGGGTGGCGAGCAGGCCGAGGGCGCCGCGGACGGCCTGTTCGAAGGGGGCGGCACTGTCCGCGGCGCGGGCCAGGACGTAGCCGCCCTGGACGACGGCGACCACGGCCGCGGCGGTGTCCGCCGGGTCGAGGCCGGCGGCGAACTCGCCGTGCGCCTGGCCCTCGGCGATCAGCTCGGCGATCCGGCCGCGCAGCCAGTCGAAGGTCTCCTCGACCGGGGCGCGCAGCTGCGGGTCCGCGACCACGTCAGGGTCCTGGGCCATCCGCCCGATCCGGCAGCCGCGCAGCACCTCCCGGTCGCGGTGCAGGTAAGCGGCGATCCGGTCGAACGCGGTGCCGGGGGCGGCGAGGTCGGCCTCGGCGATGCTCCGCATCTGCTCGGCGCTGCGGCGCAGGGCGGCGGCGGCGAGGCCGGGCTTGCCGTCGAAGTGGTGGTACATGCTGCCCTGGCCGACGCCGGAGCGCTGCTGGATGGCCTTCGGACTGGTGCCGACGTAGCCGCGCTCCCAGAGGAGGGCCTGGGTGCTCTCGATGAGGCGGTCCTGGGTGGTCATGAGCCCACTGTACATACCAGTAGGTACAGAAGGAAGGGGCTTTCTCGACACCGGCAACGGGAACGGGGGCGGAGCGAGCTGAGGGCGGTGGGGTCGATGGGCGCCGCCCGGCGGAGGGGACGGAAAGACCGAGGGCCGTGCGCCGCCCCCCGGCGGCCACGGCCCCTCGACCGTTCGTCATCCCCCGCACCGGCCACGGGCATTCGGCCCGACCAGGTGGCGCGCGTCACGTTACGCACGGTGTCGGGCGTCACGCCGCACAGGGAGTGCGCGGCGCCCCGCGCGGGCGGGCGCTCAGGGCAGTTCGCGCCGGATCACCGGTGCCACCTCGGCCGCGAACAGCTCCAGTTGCTCCCGCTGCACATCCTCGGTCAGCGCGTCGACCCCGATCCCGACCACCTCGTTGCCGAAGGCCTCGTGGTAGCGGTGGATCTTCTCGATCACCTGCTGCGGGCTGCCGACCAGGGCCGAACCCTCCTCCAGCGCGTCCTCCAGTGAACGGAACGGCGAGTTGTTGTGCTTGCCCGCCGCCGAGTTGACCATGGCGTCCCAGTACGGCCGGAAGCCCTCCACCGCGTCCTGCGAGCGCCTGGCGACGTACAGTCCGCCGAAGCCCGCGCCCACCCGGGCCTCCTTCGGATCGCGGCCGTAGTGCTCCCAGCGCTCGCGGTAGTCCTCCACCAGGGCGCGGTACTTGGCCAGCGGGTGGAAGGAGTTGGCGGAGAACAGCGGATCGCCGTAGCGGGCGGCGAGGTCGGTCGAGCGGGTGCTGGTCGCACTGCCGTGCCAGACCGGGATCGGGTCCTGGAGCGGACGCGGCGAGACGGTCGCCTCCGTGAGCGGCGGACGGGTCGAGCCCCGCCACGTCACCTTCTCCTCCCGCCAGAGCCGGTGCAGCAGGCCGTAGTTCTCGGCGAGCGCCTCCCACTGGCGCTCCTCGGGGAGGCCGAACAGCCCGAAGTGGCGCGGGTCGTTGCCCTTGCCGATGATCAACTCGATCCGGCCCCCGGAGAGTTGGTCGAGCATCGCGTAGTCCTCCGCGACCCGGACCGGGTCCAGGATGCTCAGCACCGTCACCGTGGTGAACAGCCGGATGGCGCTGGTGCGGGCGGCGATCGCGCTCAGCAGCACGGGCGGCGCCGGGGAGAGGAACGGTTCGCCGTGCCGCTCCCCCACCCCGTAGCCGTCGTAACCGAGTTGCTCGGCGAGGACGGCCTGGTCGACCACGTTCCACAGCTTCTGCTGCGGGGTGCGGTGGATGCCGGTGACGGGGTCGGGGGCGTTGGCGACGAGGGATGAGACGGTGAACCGCACGGCGGTCTCCTTGGGGGCGCTCGGTGGTCGGACGACGGAACGGCGCTGGCCCGTCCGGGGCGCTGCGGGTGCGGGGCGCGCGGGGCACCGGACCGACGCGGGGTACGGGACCGATGCGGGTACGGGACCGACGCGGGGAGCCCGTGACGACGCGGCGTGGTGCGTCGCGCGTGGCACCGGCGGAGGCGCGGGTACGGAGGCAGGGGTACGGCCGCGCGGCGCTGCGCTCGGACGGGCAGCACCGGGGGTGGACCGGGGCGGGCCTGGCGGCCCGCGGGCGGCGTCAGCGCACGGTGCTGCGGCGGTGGCGGCGACAACAGCGGGGCACGACGGTCACGGTGGCCTCGGCCGCTACGGTCCGGACTGCCATCACGCTCCCCCTCCGCCTCGTCCGCACGCGGCCGAAGCCGGCCCCGCGCTGCCCCACCTGGTCCTCCGCGAGGATAAGCAGCGGAGGAAGGCGGGGCAAGACACTCCCAGGGGCTTGATCGGGCGGTGCCGACTGGCAAGATGTCCGGCATGAGCTACCTCGCCGCGGATGACCGCTATGCCTCGATGACCTACCGGAAGGCCGGCCGCAGCGGAGTTCAGCTGCCCGCCGTCTCACTGGGGCTCTGGCACAACTTCGGTGACGCCCAGCCGCTGGAGGTGCAGCGGGCCGTGCTGCGCCGCGCCTTCGACCGGGGCGTCACCCACTTCGACCTGGCGAACAACTACGGACCGCCGTACGGCAGTGCGGAGCGCAACTTCGGCTACCTGTTCGCGCAGGACTTCCGGCCGTACCGCGACGAACTGTTCATCGCCACCAAGGCCGGCTGGGACATGTGGCCCGGCCCGTACGGAAACGGCGGCAGCCGCAAGTACCTGCTGGCCAGCCTGGACCAGTCGCTGGGCCGGATGGGGCTGGACTACGTCGACGTCTTCTACTCGCACCGCTACGACCCGGACACCCCGATCGAGGAGACGATGGGTGCGCTGGACAGCGCGGTGCGCTCGGGCAAGGCCCTGTACGCGGCGATCTCCAACTACCCGGCGGAGCAGCACCGGGAGGCGGTGGCGATCCTGCGCGAGCTCGGGACGCCGGTGCTGCTGAACCAGTCGGCCTACTCGATCCTCAACCGGAACGTGGAGGAGGGCGGTGTGCTGGAGGCGGTGGGCGACACCCGGACCAGCCTGATCGCCTATTCGCCCCTTGCCCAGGGACTGCTGACGGATCGCTACCTGTCGGGCCGGGTCCCGGCCGGCTCGCGCATGTCGGTGGGGAAGTTCCTGAAGGAGGAGGTGCTGACCGAGTCGAAGCTGGACCAGCTGCGGGCACTGAACAAGGTCGCCGAGGAGCGCGGGCAGACGCTGGCCCAGCTCGCCCTGTGCTGGGTGCTGCGGGACCCGCGGGTGGTCTCGGTGATCATCGGCGCGAGCAGCGTGGCCCAGCTCAACCAGAACCTCGACGCACTGGCCGGCGGGCCGCTGACGGAGGAGCAGCTGGCGGAGATCGACCGGCTGAGCGCGTGACAGGGAACGGGGAACGGGCCAGGGGTCACGAGCGACGGGCCACGGGTGACGGTGACGGGCGACAGATGACGGATAACAACTGACAGACAACAGCCGACAGATAACAGCTGACAGATTTCGAAATCTGTCAGCTGTTATCTGTTCGTCGACACCTGTCATCCGCCACCTGTCGGCAGTCAGCGCCGGATGCCGATGCCCAAGGCCGGGAGAACCGTTTCTGCTACCCGGTGGGCCTCCTCGAGCAGCGGGTTCCCGGAGAGGATGAAGGTGTCGACGCCCAGCGCCTCGAACTCCTTCAACCGCTCGACCACCTGGGCCGTCGAGCCGACCACCGCCGTCCCCGGACCGGGCCGGAACAGACTCATGCCCGGCCAGAGATTGGGGTAGGCCTCCAGCTCGCGGGCACGCGCCGGGACCTTTCCGCCGTGCTGACGGAACTGGCGCTGCCAGCCCACGCCGTCCTCCCCCTCGGCCGATCCCAGCTGCCGGGCGTACGTCGCCTCGCTCGTCACGTCCAGCAGCCGGTCGGCGGCGGCCCAGGCCTCCTCCTCGGTGTCCCGAACGATCAGGTGCAGCCGCAGCCCGATCCGCACTCTCCGTCCGTGCGCGGCGGCGCGCTCGCGGACCAGGTCGAGCTTCTCCTTGAGCAGGTGCGGCGGCTCACCCCAGGTCAGGTAGACGTCCACGTGCCGGGCGGCCATCTCGATTCCCGCCGGCGAACTGCCGCCGAACCAGAGCGGGATGCCACCGGGCTGCACCGGGGTCAGCTCGCGCAGACTCGCACCGGCGTTCTTCAACCGGTAGAACTCACCCTCGTGGTCGAAGACTTCGCCCGCTGTGAGGCGCTTGACGATCGACCAGTACTCGGCGCTGAGGCGGTAGCGGTCATCGTGTTCGACGTCCAGGCCGTACTCGCGCAGCTGCGCGGTGGAGCCGTTGACCACGTTGAAGCGCAGCCGCCCGCCGTGCAGGTGGTCGAAGCTGAGCGCCATCTTGGCGAGCAGGGTAGGCGAGACCAGACCGGGATGGACGGCCAACAAGGGCTTGAAAGCTGGTCCGGTGGCCGCGGCGAGCGCGCTGCCGAGCGTCCAGACGTCGTACAGGTCAGTGGCGAGCAAGGCGCCGGTGTAACCCAAGCGCTCGACACTGCCTGCGAGTTGCTGCAGGTACCGCAGGTCCACCGGGCGTCGGCCGGAGGGCTCCCAGGGGTAGTGTCCTTCGCGCGGGATGATGTACCAGAGGACTTCGGAGGCCACGGCTCAGCTGTCCTTCCCGAGTGCGGCGGCCACCGGGGCCTCCAGAGCGGACAGTTGGGCGTCGGCGACGGTCAGCGCGCGGTCGATGAAGCCGACCCGGTGGAAGATGTCCGCTGCCTCCTGCTGCTCGGCCACGAACGCGTCGGTGGCCGGCTCCAGTTGCCAGGGCAGCGCGACGAGCGCGGCACGCCAGTCTGCGGCCGTTCCGCCCAGCTCCCGGGCCGCGATCGCGGCCGCCTCGGCCGGGTGGGCGGCCACCCAGGCGTCCGCCCGGCGCAGCGCGGTGGCGATCGCGGCGACCACCTCGGGGCGGTCGGTGGCGAAGTCCCGGCGGGTGAAGAAGACCGAGCGGTCGGTGATGACGTCCCCGGTACGGATCAGCTCGCGGAACTCCCCACCGCGACGGGCCGCGGCGAGCTCGGCACCCTGGGCGATCCAGCCCGCGATCTCGCCCTCGCGCAGCCTCCGGGCCTGGTCCTCCCCCGCCACCGGCCGCGCCGGGGTGACGTCCTCGCCGTACGAAAGCCCATGCCCGTCCAGGGTCTTGGCGAGCAGATGGGTCTGCCAGGAGCCGACGCCGAGCACCACGGTGCCGCCCTTGAGGTCGGCGACCGTACGCACCGGCCCGGCGTCCAGGACGAGCAGCGCGCCGTGGTCGGGGCGGGGCGCGGAGACCACCGCGTACACCAGGTCGTGGCCGGCCGCCTGGGCGGTGATCGGCGGGGTCGAGCCGGTGCCGCCGAAGTCGATGGTGCCGTCGGCGAGCAGCTCTCCGGTACGGGTGCCGTCGGTGTAGTGGTGGAACGCGCCGCTCTCCCCGAGCGGGGCCAACTCCTCATCCAGGTAGGGCAGTCGGGCGAGGTAGTAGAGCGTGGGATTGCTGGCGTGAACGCCGAGGGTGACGGTCATACGGTCAACTCCGTTGGTGCGTAAGGGATCATGCGAAGACGCGCTGTGCTGTACGGGAGGGGTGGAGCGGCGGAGCGGCAGAGCAGTGGAACGATGGAGGCTCGGCGGAACGCCGTTCAGTGGACGCCGAGGTCGGCGAGCAGTCGGCGGCGCAGGTCGGCGAAGGCGGCGTCGGCCGGGTCCCGGGGGCGTTCGACGCCGACGGCCTCGTCCCGCACCAGCAGACCGTCGCGCAGTACGGCAACGCGGTCGGCGAGCCGGACGGCCTCGTCCACGTCATGGGTGACCAGCAGCACGGCGGGCCGGTGGCGGCGGACGAGATCGCCGACCAGGTCCTGCATCCGCAGCCTGGTCAGGGCGTCCAGCGCCGCGAACGGTTCGTCCAGGAGCAAGAGTTGCGGCTCCCGCACGAGCGCTCTGGCAAGTGCGACGCGCTGCGCCTCGCCGCCCGAGAGGGTGGCCGGCCAGTCCTCGGCATGCCCCTCCAGGCCCACCTCGGCGAGTGCCCTCAACCCGGTCCCCCGGGTCGCCGCGCCGCGCGGCAGGCCGACCGTGACATTGGCCAACACCCGCTTGGAGGGGACGAGTCGGGGCTCCTGGAACACCACAGTGCGGACCGGCGGCACCAGTACGGTGCCCTGGTCAGCCTGGTCCAGCGCGCCGAGGATCCGCAGCAGGGTGGTCTTCCCGGTGCCGCTGGCACCGAGCAGGGCGACGAACTCACCCCGGGCGATGGACAGATCGACGCCGTCGAGCACGGCCCTGGTACCGAACACCCGACGCAGCCCGCGCAGATGGACGGCGGGGGCCGCGCCATCAGCGGCCGCGGCGGCGCTCACGGTGGTGCTCACGGCGGCGCCCACGGTGGTGCTCACGGGCGGGGCCGGGGCGGGGGCCGAGTCGGCGGGGGCGGTCATCGGGCGGCTCCTCGGACGGCGCGGCGCCACGGCATCAGCAGCCGTTCCAGGATCCGGACGATGCCGTCGGCGGCGAGGCCGAGCAGACCGTAGATCAGGATGCAGACGGCGAGCACGTCGGTGCGTGAGTAGTTCTGGGCCTGGGCCATCAAGTAGCCGATACCCTCGGTGGAGTTGATCTCCTCGGCGGCGATCAGGGCGATCACGCTGAGCGTCATGGAGAGCCGCAGACCGGACAGCAGGGAGGGCAGCGCCCCGGGCAGTACGACCGTCCGCACGATCGCCCAGCGGCCCAGGCCGAAGCTGTGCATCGCCTCCACCAGCTTGCGGTCGGTGTTGCGGACCCCGCCCGAGGCGGAGACGTACATCGGGAAGCTGGTGGCCACCCCGATCAGGGCGACCTTCGCGGTCTCGGTGATGCCGAACCACACCATGAAGAGCGGGACGAGCGCCAGGAACGGTACGGTGCGCAGGACTTGGACCGCCGAGTCGAGCAGTTCCTCACCGAGGCGGGTGAATCCGGTCACCACACCGAGCACCAGTCCCGTGGTGGCACCGAGCAGTAGTCCGAGTCCGGCCCGGGCGAGCGACACGGTGAGGGCGTCGGTCAGCTGGCCATTGCCCCACAACTCACCGACGGCTTCCGCGACCTGGGCCGGCGAAGCGAGTACGTCCTGGGTCAGCGCACCGGTGGCGGAGGCGAGCGCCCAGCCACCGAGCAGGGCCAGCGGACCGAGCGTGCGCAGCAGCACGGCGAGGACGCGCGGGCGGGGCCGTCGGAGCCGGGCCTGCGGCGGCACGAGACCCGCGGCCAGGGCGGCTCGGGTGTCCTCGGAGTCCTTTTCCGTTGCGAGCACGGTCACTTGGCACCGCCTCCGAAGGTGTCGATGTCGATCAGGTAGGGCTTGACGTCGACCAGCTGCTTGGTGACCTTCTGGTCGGCGAAGAACTGGGCGACGGTGCCGAAGCGGGCGGTGTCGGCCGGCGAGATGGCGCCGGCCGGGGCGGCCTGCCGACTGACGTTCACCGCGACGTCCTTCTCGGCCGGGGTGACGGCGGTCGGGCCGGAGTCGGTGAAGACGTTGAGATAGGCGGCCGGATCGGCCTTCTCCTTGGCGCCGTTGTCGCGCAGGTAGGCGTAGAAGGCCTTGACCACGTCTGGGTGCTTGTCGGCGAAACCGTTGCGCACCGCCCAGACCGCGTAGTTGTCGGAGTCAATCGCCTTGCCGTCGACCAGGAAGTGCGCGCCGGCATTGGCGATGGTGGGCGTGGAGAAGGTGTTCCAGGTGGCCCAGGCGTCCACCTGGCCGGAGTTGAAGACTCCCGAGGTCTGGTCGGCGCGCAGATAGACCCGCTGGACCTGGTCGGCCGGGACCCCGTTCTTCTCCAGCGCCCTGAGCAGGAGGTACTCGCTGGTGCCGCCCTGGGAGACGGCGACCTTCTTGCCGACCAGGTCCTGCACGGTCTTGATGGGCGAGTCGTTCTTGACCAGGATGCCCTCGCCGACGCCGTCGGGGGCGGTCTGGGCGAACAGCTTGAAACCGGGCTTCTGGGCGAGCGCGGCGACGGCCGAGGTGATCGAGCCCTGGGCGACGTCGAGCTGGTCGGCGGACAGAGCCTGCGCGGCGGGGGCGAACGGGCCCGCACTGCCGGTCCAGGCAACCTTGGCGTGGACGGCCGCCAGGGCCCGATCCAGCGAGCCGTCCTTCTTGCCACGGGCGAGGAACCCGTTGTTCCCGGGGTCGGGAAGGCGGAGCACGGTGTCGGCCTTGCCACCGGCCCCGCCGCCAGCGGAGGCGCTGCCCCCGTCGGCGGAGGAGCCGCAGGCGGCCAGGGCGGTGGTGGCGAGCAGCGCGGTGGCAGCGAGGGCGAGGCGGACGGTGTTCACGGGGTCTCCAAAGCGGGTGACAGATGACAGCTGACAACTTTCGAAAGTTGTTCGCTGAACTCTGTTATCTGAAATCTGTTCGCTGAAAGTTGTTCGCCGAACTCCGTCGGGCTGGCGTAGGGCGGTGTCGGGCGGCATCCGGCGGCGTCGGGCTGGCGTCGGACGGCACAGCCGGCCGGCCGGACCGACGACCGGACGGATGGTCAGCAGGTCACGCTCGCCACACGCCCGCCACACGCCGCCCGCCGCTCGCGCAGCAGCTCACGCGCAGCGCGGAGCGGCTCCGGGTCGGCCCAGGCGCGGACGTCGACCGGTGTGGCGAGGAAGCCCTGCTCGCTGAGGAAACGTTCCTGCTGGCCCAGCAGCTCCAACCGCTCCTCCGAGAGGTCCAGGTGCAGCGTGCGGTGGCTGCCCGCCGCATAGGCACCCGCAACGCCCTCCGCACCCGCGCCGGTCTCGGCCTGGAGGATCCTGGCCACCTCCGCCGGACGCTCGGCGGCCCAGTCGGCGGCCTCCAGCAGGACCACCAGGAAGCGGGCGACCAGCTCCGGGTGCTCGTCCAGCAGCCGCTGGTGGACGGTGACCGGCCGGGGCGTCCCGTTGTTGACCCGGGCCCGGCGGTCCGGGGCCGCGTCCAGCTCCACCGCCACCTCCGCGCCGATCCGGCGGGCCGCCTCGACGGCCAGCGCCCCCTTCACGTACACGGCGTCCACCAAGCCGTCTCGCAATGCGGACAGTTCGGCGGACCACTGCCCGCCGCCCGGGGCGGCCGGTACGTCGACCAGCTCGGCGTCCTCCAGCCCGAGCCCCGCGAGCGCCAGGGCGCCCCGGAAGCCGGCCAGGGCCATGGCCCGCCAGAAGTCGATGCCGATCCCATGATGTGGAATCGCCAACCTCAGCCCGCGCAGCTGCCCGGGCTCGGCTATGCCGCTCCCTGCCCGGACCAGGACGACCTGCCGCTCCTCGATCCAGGTCAACCCGATCAGCCTGGTCGCCTCCCCACGCGAACGGGCCCACAGCGCGGGGACGTTGCCGCCCTCGCGGAAGAGCCCGGTGAGCGCGTGGGTGTAGTGGTGGTCGGCAGCCACCTCCGGCGGGGCGTCCTGGAGCGAGCGGACGGCGATCCCGTCGGCGGCGAACTCCCGCGCCAGCCACCCCTGATCGGCGGCGATGCCGGTCGCGGTGGGCACCGGGCAGCGGGTGAACCAGAGGGTTTCGGGAACGGCGGAGGAGCTCGGCGAACGACTGGGCACGGGGCGTGGTCCTCTTCGGGGGTCCGACGACGGTCGGAGACATCGGAGTTCGGGTGCGCCGCTGCCGCGCGACAGGGCGCGCAGCAGCGAGCGGAAAGCAGAGCGCAGAGCGCGCACCGCACGGCGTACGAAGGCGGCAGGCGCAGGAGCAGGAGCAGGAGCAGGGGGAACGAGGAGCGTCAACGACAACAGCTACAGGAGGGAACACACCGGTGGGACGTCACGGCGCTGCTCCTTCCGGCTCCGGCGCACGGGAATCCACGCGTCGCGGCACACGGGTGCACCGAGCGCGGCGAGGTGGGACGGCGATGATGATGGCGATGGCCATGGCGGTCATGCGCCGTCCGTACCGAGGAGCGGGCGGCGCGATGCGAGGAGCGTTCCACGCCGGCCGATCCGGAAGCAAGCCTTTGCCACATGGTGGGACCAGTTGTTCATCAACGCCATGCCATTGCAACGTTGTTGACATATCTCCGCAGCACTCGCTGCCCTACGCTGAGACTCCCTCCGGCGCACCGCCCGGAGTCACGAACCGAACGCGAGGTGCCATGGCCGAGGCCGCCACCGCCGTCCAGAGCCCCCCGGCCGGCGCCCAGGCCGTCCAGCGCGCGCTCGGGCTGCTGCACTGTTTCCACGACAACGGCCCCGACCTCAGCGCCTCGGACCTGGCCCGTCGAATGGACCTCTCGGTCTCCACGGCGCACCGGCTCGCCCGCACGCTGGTCAGCGCCGGGTTCCTGGAGCAGGACGATCAGACGGCGCGCTACCGGTTGGGCCCGGCGGTCGCCGAACTCGGCCAACTCACCTTCCACCAGCGCGGACTGCACCTGGCCGGCCCCGAACTGGAGCTGCTCTCCCGGCGCACCGGAACGACCGCCGACCTGGCGATCCGCAGCGGCCCGCACGCCGTCATCCTGGTCGGCGGCTCGGTCCGGCCGGACACCGGGCTCGGCCTGCGCCGACCGCTGCACTCCACCGCGCTCGGCAAGGTCCTGCTCGCCTGGCCGCGCGCGGGTGAGGCGGCGGTGTCCGCGCTCGGCCCGCTACCCTCCTTCACCGACCGTACGATCACCGAACCAGCCCTCCTGGAAGAGGAGTTGGCGCGGGTACGGGCGGCCGGTCACGCGCTCAACGACGGCGAGTCCGCCGCCGGGGTGCGGACGCTCGCGGTTCCCGTACTGGACGCCGCCGGACAGGCCCGGTTCGCGCTCGCGGTCCGCTCGACCCCGGCACACCTCACCGACGACCGGCTGGACCGGTTCCTGGCCCATGCCCGGACCTGCGCCGAAGCCCTCTCCGTCCTCCTGCTGCCACCCGACCAACGGGCCTGACCGGCAGACGCACCCACTCGACTCGCACCGCCCACGCCGCGCCAACACGCCGCAGCGGGCCGCCCGTTCAGCAAAGGAACGGACGGCCCGCTGCGACACAGGGAGGCCTCGCGCCGAAGGCCGTGGACCGTGGGCCGTGGGCCAATGGTCATGAGTCAGACGCGGTCGGCCGACGGCCGAACAGGGCTGAGCAGCAGCTCAGTTGACCGGCGTGTACTTGTACCCGACCCGGCGCACCGTCACGATCGAGTCCCGGTAGGCGGGGCCGAGCTTGCGGCGCAGCCGGGCGACGTGCACGTCCACCGTGCGACCGTCCCCGACGTGGCCGTAGCCCCAGACCGCCGAGACCAGGTGGTCCCGGGTGTGCACCCGCTGGGGGTGCTCGGTGAGGTGGGCCAGCAGCTCGAACTCCAGGTAGGTGAGGTCGAGCAGCCGCCCGTCGACGTAGGCGTTGCGCCGCTCGGCGTCGACGGCGATGCCGCGTCCAGCGGGCCGGACCGGACGGACGGCGGCCGGTGCGGCGCTCGTCCCCGCGGCGCCCGTCCCCGAACCGCCCGCCCCGACACCGCCCGGCAGCGTGCCCGTAGCGGCGTGCCCGGCCAGGCCGACCGGCCCGGCCGCCGGGCTCTCGGCCGGCACCAGCACCAGGTAGCCGACCATCGGGTGACCGCCGGGCGCGCCGGTCTGTGCACCGTACTGGGCGAGCAGTCCCTGTGGCAGCACGCCCTGCGGCAGGGTGGCGACGACGGCCGCCCCCTCCGGCAGTGCGGCGAGCAGCGACGCGGGCGCCGGCGGTGCGACAGCCCAGGACTGGGGGCCGCCGACGACCGGGGCACCGGCCGCACCGGCACCCGCACCGCCCCCCGGACGGACCGGCCCGACCACGGGCGAGACCGACGGGAGGGAGGGGACGGCAGAAGGGACGACGGAAGGGATGACGGAGGGAACGGCGGAGACGGGAGGGAGGGAGGTCGGAGGAACGGAGCGGACCGCGCGCAGGTGCGGGGTCGCGGTGGGCAGGGGCAGGGTGGCCGTGGAGGAGGAAGACATGGTGTGCCGCTCATTTCGCGCGTGACGGACGGGGTGGAGTCGTCTGCGCGTCGACCGGGCGTACTGCCGGAGCTGGACCGGGGGGACCGGGTTCAGCGGGCGGAGGGCCGGGACGCGCTGGGCGAGCCCGGACACGTCTGATCGAACAGGTGTGGCTGCCGGGACGGCCAGAACGGTTCGAGGGAGTTGCTGGGGCGAACGGTGTTCACTGGTGGTCTCTCCGCGGGACGGGACGGGGCGGGGCGGGGCCGGATCGGTCGGCCGCGGGCGCTCCTGACGTGCGTTCCGCTACGGCCTGGTCGACGGGGTCGGTGGTGCGTCGGGCGGCGGCCGGGTGCAGGCCTGAGGTGCCGGGGACGTACCGGAGTGAAGGAAGCCGGTCAGCGACAACAGGCGCTGCAGATCAGCGCGTGGTCGATGTAGCGGCGGACGGTGAGCACCGGCATGACGGGGCCGGGCACGGCGGTGATGCGTCGCTTGCCGACGGTCATCCCTGCTGCCCTCCCCCTTCGTCCTGCCTCGTCGCGCTCCACGCGCTTGCGCTTCATCGCGCTTCATCGCGCTTCGTTGCCCGCGCGGCGACACACCCATGGTCCGGTGCGCGCCGGGACGGCTTTCGTCCACAGAGCCTTCCACGCCCGAGCCTGTCTAGGCAACCTTCCGCGCACCGTTCGTCCGACATGTGGACCACCGAATGAGACGTCGGGTGCACGAAGCGCCCCTGACCAGGGCCGATCCCATGGAGCCTCAGGTCCGGGCCGTGGCCCGCCGACGGAGCTCGGCGGCGTGCTCGACCAGCGCCACGAGCAGTTCCTTGCCGTCCTCCCGCAACCGGGCGTCGCACAGCACCACCGGAATGCCCGGGTCGAGGTCCAGCGCGTCCCGGACCTCCTCCGGGGCGAACCGCTCGGTGCCGTCGAAGCAGTTGACCGCGACCAGGAACGGGATGCCGCGCTGCTCGAAGAAGTCGACCGAGGGGAAGCAGTCGGCCAGCCGTCGGGTGTCGGCGAGCACCACGGCGCCGAGCGCGCCGCGCGCCAACTCGTCCCAGACGAACCAGAACCGGTCCTGCCCAGGGGTCCCGAACAGGTAGAGCGCGAGGCCGGGCCGCAGGTCGATCCGGCCGAAGTCCATCGCCACCGTGGTGGTCCGCTTGGCCTCCACCCCCGAGGTGTCGTCCAGCGGGCGGCCCAGCTCGCTGAGCTCCTCCTCGGTGCGCAGCGGCCGGATCTCGCTGACCGCCCCGACCAGGGTGGTCTTGCCCGCGCCGAACCCGCCCGCCACCAGGATCTTCACCGCGGCGGCCGGACCGCCGCGCCAGCGCGGGTCGTTGGCGCTCCCGGCGGGCTTCGGAGCGGTGCTCGGCGGGGTGGGGTCAGAGCGCACGGAGTCCATTGATCACGTCTCGCAGCAGGCGCTCGTCCGGCAGCTCGGCGAGCGGAACGGGTCGGGTGACGCTGATCAGGTCGGCGTCGTAGAGGTCGCCGAGCAGGACGCGCACGACGCTGACCGGCAGGTCGGTGTAGGAGCCGAGCTCGGCGACGGACAGCGGCTCGTGGCGGCACCAGGCCAGCAGGGTCTGGTGCTCCGGGTCGAGGACGTGCGCGGGCACGGCCCCCGCCTCCGGCCCGGGCTCCTTGGCGGTGACCAGCGAGATCAGGTCGAACAGCCCCTCCTCGACCGGCCGGGTGCGGCCCCTGGTCATCGAGTAGAGCCGCACCACCGGTCCGGCCTCGTCGTCGAACCACCGGTCGTCGACCGGGGTACGCGGCCGGAACAGGTCGACCTCGGGTCCACCCGGGGTGTCCTGCTCCGGCCCCGCACCGTCGGGGCCCGCACCGTCCGGGGCCGAGCCGTCGCGGGCCGAGCCGTCGGGCCGGGCACCGTCCGGGGCCGTACCCGCCGGCTCCGCGTCCTCCGGGGTCACCGAGCCGTCCGCCATCGGATCCGCCATCGGACCGCTCAGCCCCTCGGCGCGGCGGTTTCGGTGCGCGGCTCGGCGGCCATGTGCTCGCCGACCCGCTTGACCAGCAGGGCCATCTCGTAGGCGATCTGGCCGATGTCCGCCTCGGCCTCGCTCAGCACGGCCAGACAGCTGCCGTCGCCCGCGGCCGTGATGAACAGGAAGGCCTCGTCCAGTTCCACCATCGTCTGCCGGACCCCGCCGACCTTGAAGTGCCCGCCGGCCCCCTTGGCCAGGCTGTGGAACCCGGCCGCGACCGCGGCGAGGTGCTCGGCGTCCTCGCGGTCGAGGTCGCGCGAGGCGCCGGTGGCCAGCCCGTCGCTGGAGAGGATCACCGCGTGCCGCAGGGCCGCGACCCGGCCCACCAGGTCGTCCAGGAGCCAGTTGAGGTCCCCGGACGGCTGCGTCGAAGTGGTCATGAATCAGTTCCTTCCGCTGGAGCGGGTGGTGCGGGCACTGCGAGAGCTGCGGATCCTGCGGATCCTGAGGGTGCAGCGGGTCCTGCGGGTCCTGCGGCCGTAGCGGGCACTGCCGGTGCTACGGGTCCTGCCGGTGTGGCGGGTCCTGCCGGTGGTACGGGCACTGAGGGTGTCACTGGTGGTACGGCCGGGACGGCCGCAGGGTTCCGCCGCACCGGCTGGCCCGGCGGGATCCGGCGGGCGAGCGGCGCCCGGGCGGCGTCCTCGGGCGCGGGTGCGGGCAGCGCCGCCGGGGCGGGCGCGGGGCTGATCGCCCGCCGGGAGGTGTCCGGCGGCTGCCAGCGCGGTACGGCGACGGGCCAGGCGCCCGAGGCGGCCGTACGGTCCCCTGGGGCGGTACGGTCCGCCGAGGCGGTACGGTCCGCCGAGGCGGTGGTGCCGCGGCCACGGGTGAAGCCGCGCTGGAACGAGGCGAAGGTGGCCCTGGCCTCCTCGGGCGAGCGTTCCCGGACCTCCGTGGCTCGGCCGGCCTCCCGTACGTCGGCGGCCTCCGACGGCACTCCTCCGGCCCGGCCCGCGGCCCCGGTCTCCCCGCGGAGGCGGTCCTTCGCCAGTTCCTTGAGCTGCGGCGCGAGGTTCGCCTGCCGGACCCGGCGGGGCAGCCCGCCCGGCGTCCGGGGCGCGGCGTCGGCCGGAGCGGCGGCGACGGGGGCCCCACCTCCGGTCACGGCATCCTCGGGCACGGCGTCGGCCGGAGCCGCCTCCACCGGCACTGCGTCCACCGCGGCGACCGCGGCTTGCGCCGCGTCCCGCCGGTGCCGTCCCGTCCCCGTCCCGCTCTCGACGTCCGACGACGGCGCGGGCACCAGCACCGGACCGCCCTTGGTCCGTGCCGCCCGGCGCGGCAGCCCGTTGGCCGTACGCCCGGCCTCGGGCACGGACGGCCGCGGTCCGCCGGTCACCCGATGCCGCCCGCCCGTTCCCCCGGCGGACGCCGGACTCACGGACCGGCCCGTGGACGGATCCGTAGCCGTAGCGGCGGCCGCATCCGGGGCCGCGGCAGCGCCCCCGGACGGGTCCGCAGACGGCTCCGCGGACGGGCCCGCCGCACCACCGGAGGCCGGGTCGGGCACCGCGACCAGGTCACGCCGCCCGGGCGTGCGCCCGCCCGTACGCCCGACCGTCCGGCCCACCGGCCGTCGTCCTCCGCCGGCGACACCGCCGGAGCCACCCCCGGCCGCAGGCGGCTCCGGCAACCCGTCGGGCGCCTCCGCCAGCAGTTCGCGCGGGATCAGCACCACCGCCGTCGTCCCCCCGTACGGGGACGGCCGCAGGTGGACCCGGATGCCGTGCCGCCGGGCGAGCCGGCTGACCACGAACAGCCCCAGTCGGTCGGTGTCGGCGAGGTCGAACTCCTGCTCCTCGGTGATGCGTTCGTTGATCTCGGCGAGCAGCTGTTCGCTCAGCCCGAGTCCGCGGTCGTCGATCTCCAGCGCAAAGCCGTGCGCCACCACCTCACCCTGAACCGTGACTTGGGTGGTCGGCGGAGAGAACACCGCGGCGTTCTCGACCAGTTCGGCGATCAGGTGGGTGACGTCGGCGACGGCGCTGCCGAGCAGGCCGGTGCCGGGGAACGGCCGGACGATCACCCGGGCGTAGTCCTCGACCTCACCGACCGCCGCGCGGACCACGTCCACCATCCGGACCGGCTTGCGCCAGGCGCGTCCGGGCGAGCCGCCGGCCAGGATGATCAGGCCCTCGGCGTGTCGGCGCATGCGGGTGGTGAGGTGGTCGACCTTGAAGAGGTCCTCCAGCTCCGCCGGGTCCTCGGTGCGGCGCTCCATGGTGTCGAGCAGGGTGAGCTGCCGGTGCAGCAGCACCTGGCTGCGCCGGGCCAGGTTGACGAACACCGCCGCGACGCCGCGGCGCAGTTCGGCCTGTTCGACGGCGGCCTCCACGGCGGCCCGCTGGACCGCGTTGATGGCCTGGCCGACCTGTCCGATCTCGGCCTGGCCGAACCGCAGTTCGGGCGCCTCGACGGCGACGTCCACCGGCTCGCCGCGACGCAGCCGGAGCATGACGGACGGCAGTCGGGTGCTGGCGAGTTCATTGGCCGCGTTGCGCAGGTTGATCAGCTCGCGGGCCAGGCCGCGCCCGATCCGGAAGGAGATCATCACCGACAGCACGACGGCGACCAGGCCGATCGCGCCGGCGATGCCGCCGCGCCACAGCGCCGCGATCGCGGCCGAGCGCCCGCGTTCGTCCATCCCGGCGGTGATCCGGGAGTTGATCGAGGAGAGGTCACCGAGCGAGCGGTCGGCGGTCTCCCGCCAGTTGTCGCCGTTGAGCGCCTGGACCACCCGGTCGGGGCCGCCGGCGCCGACGAAGTCCGCCTCGGCCCGGGCCAGCGCACCCCAGGCCTCGCCGCCGCGCAGCGCGATGTAGTCGGCCTGGTCGGCGGGTTCCAGCTCGGCGATGTAGACGGTGAACAGGGCCTGCTGGTTGTGCAGGGCGTCCAGCGCGGCCTGGTACTGCTCGGCGGTGGGCCGGGCCGCGCCGGTGCGCAGGCCCTCCATCGCCGCGTCCTCCTGGGAGAGGTACTCGCGGGCGCGCACCAGCTCGATCAGGATGGTGCCCTGGCGCGGGAGTTGGCCGCTCTGCCGGGCGACGTACGCGGACCGGAAGCCGAACACCGGCCGGATCAGGTCGCTGTACTGTCCGAGGGCGAACTCCCAGTTGAGCGCCAGTCGGCCGACCTGGGCGCGGAGCGGGCCGAGCTGGTCGGCGGCGGCGATGATCTGCAGCAGGCGGGCCCGCTGGCCGGTGGAGAGGCGGTCGCCGGCGGTGTCCTTCTTCTGCCGCAGCACCGCGAGGCTGCGGTCGGTGGCCGCCCTGGCGTGCTCGAAGCCGTCCCGGGCGACCGGCGAGTTCGGGTCGGCCAGGTGCTGGACGGCGGCGCGGCGCTCGTTCTGCAGGTCGCCGGTGTACTGGTCCACCGCCGCCCCGTACTCCTTGTACGTACGGCTGATCGACAACTGGCTCCAGGCGTCCCCGGTGGCGGCGAGCGTCGCGTACGCCCACAGGGCGACGAGCGCGACGATGGGCACCAGGAGCAGCGCGATGATCTTCGCGCGGATCGAGCTGCTGCGCAAACGCATGGAGTCCTCGGTCGGGAAGTGCCAGGCGCGGACGGGGAGCGGTTCGGAGGGCTTCCGGGGTACTGGGGGTGACGGGCGGACCTGCGGGCGGAACTGGGGTTGGAACCGGCACTGGAACCGGGGAGGGAACCAGGGTCGGAACTGCGGGCGTGACCACGAGGGGGCCACGGGTGGGACGGCAAGCTGGACGGCGGGCGGGGCGGTACTCGGGGAGTCCTGGGCAGGGAGCTGCGGGGGCTCCCGGCCACAGGTCTGCGAGACTCTACTACGCCCTGACCACACGTTCGAGGGTCGAACCATTCCGCTTCTCCGCCTTGCCCCGGACACGTCAGGGGGCGGCCGCGATCCACCCCGCCCTACCCCGCCCCGAGCCGGACCCGGCCCCTCTCCCCGACCCGCCACCCAGCCCGCACCGACGGCTCCCGGCCGACTCCCAGGTGAGTCCCAGGAGAAACCGCGGGGGAGCAAGGGGGAGCAAGGGGGAGCCGGGGAACCCAGAGGGGCCCAGGGGGAACCCAGAGGGGAGCCAGGGCGGAGCCAGGGACCCCACGGGCGCCTCCGCGACTCCTCCCCAACTGCGACACCATCCGCGCGGATCGGTGCCGATCTCGTCGCGTCACCGCCACAACCCTGGGCAGTGACAGGCCGATCCGATAGTTTCGCACCACCCCGCACGCCCGGGCGCCGCCACCCCGGTGCCCCTGCGCCGGGGCCGACGGACAGCGCCGTGCGACGCGAACTGGGGAGGACTGTGCGCGAGTTCACCACCCCCGCCCCGGCCGGGCCCGAGGCCACCGGAGGACTCGCCGACTCCTTGTACGACACCGCCGAACACCGCCCGGACCTGGTGCAACTGTCCCGGCGGACCGGCGACGGACGTTGGCGGGACGTCACCGCACGGGAGTTCCGGGACGACGTCCTCGCCCTCGCCAAGGGCCTGCTGACCCGCGGCGTGCGCTACGGCGACCGGGTCGCCCTGATGTCCCGCACCCGCTACGAGTGGACGCTGTTCGACTACGCACTCTGGTCGATCGGCGCGATCACCGTGCCCGTCTACCCCACCGCCGCCCCCGAGCAGGTGCGCTGGATCCTCGCCGAGACCCAGGCGGTGGCCTGCCTGGTCGAGGACGAGGACGCCGCGATGACCGTCGGCGCGGTCTGCGACGCCCTGCCCGACCTGACCGGGATCTGGCAGCTGGACCGCGACTGCGTCGCCGCGATCACCGAGGACGGCCTGGGCGTCCCCGACGCCCTGGTGCACCGCCAGCGCCTCGGCGTCACCGCCGCCAACATCGCCACCGTGGTCTACACCTCGGGCACCACCGGACGCCCCAAGGGCTGCCTGATCAGCCACGCCAACCTGGCCGCCGAGGCCGACTCGCTGCTCACCGGCTGGGGCGAGGTGCTGCGCGACACCGGCGGTGGCGGCCAGCCCGCCACCCTGCTCTTCCTGCCGCTGGCGCACGTCTACGGACGGGCGGTGCAGATCGCGGCGATCCGCGGCGGCTTCCGGATCGGGCACGTCCCCGAAGTCTCCACCGACGCCCTGCTGCCCGCCCTGGCGAGCTTCCGGCCGACCTTCCTGCACGCCGTCCCGTACGTCTTCGAGAAGATCTTCCAGCGGGCCAGGCGCGCCGCCGAGGAGGCCGGGCGCGGCGAACTCTTCGAGCAGGCCCGGCAGGTGGCCGTCGACTGGGCCGCCGCCCGGGAGCAGAAGGCCTTCGGCCGCGGCCCCGGCCCCGGTACGGCCCTGCGGCTGCGCCACCTCGCCTACGAGCGGACCGTCTACCCGAAGCTGCGCGCCGTGCTCGGCGGGCGGGTGCGCACCGTGATGTGCGGAGGCTCCTCGCTGCGACGGGACTTGGGCCTCTTCTTCACCGGCGCCGGGCTCCAGCTCTACGAGGGCTACGGCCTCACCGAGACCAGCGCGGCGATCACCGCCAACCCGGCGGGCCGACAGAAGCTCGGCACCGTCGGGCAGCCGGTGCCGGGCGCCTCGGTGGCCATCGCCGACGACGACGAGGTGTGGGTGCGCGGCGGTTCGGTCTTCGGCGGCTACCTCAACCACCCGCGGTGCACGGCGGAATCGCTGGTCGACGGCTGGTTCGGCACGGGCGACCTGGGCCGGCTGGACGAGGACGGCTACCTCACCATCACCGGCCGCAAGAAGGACCTGATCGTCACCAGCAGCGGCAAGAACCTCGCCCCGACGGCGCTGGAGGAACGGGTCGAGGCGCACCCGCTGGTCTCCCAGTGCCTGGTGGTCGGCGACGACCGCCCGTACGTGGCGGCGCTGATCACCCTCGACCCGGCCGCGCTGGCGCACTGGCTCAAGACCCGTGGACGGGAGCAACTGGACGCCTGGGCGGTGCTGGCGGACGAGCAGCTGCACATCGAGATCCAGCGCGCGGTGGCGGCGGCGAACACCGCCGTCTCGCGGGCGGAGTCGATCCGCGCGTTCCGCTTGCTGCCACGGGAGTTCAGCCTGGAACAGGGGCTGCTGACCCCCTCGCTCAAGCTGCGGCGGGCGGCGATCGCGGAGTACTACTCGACGGACATCGAGGAGTTGTACCTCTCCTGAGTCGGGCCGGACCTCCATCCGAACCGTCCTGCCGAACAGGTCTTCTGACGTTCCGTCTTGTCCCGTTTCAGGACGGATCGTTCGCCCCGCGGTTCACCTGCCGTTCTCTTGACGGGTGGATTGGTCCAGTCCATTGTTGCTCTTCGGTCCGAGTGCGGCGCACCTGCACCACCTGCTCCCGCCCCTCCGGGAGCGCCCCGGTTCCACGGTCCAGATTCCCGTTTCGCGCCCTCCCCACGGGCGTGCCCCCACCTGCTGGAGTCCTCACGTGTCGATGTCCACGCGCCTGTCCGCGCTGGCCGCCTCCGTCGCGCTGCTCACCGCCTTCGCCGTCCCGGCGGCGTCCGCCGCTCCCGCTGCCTCCCCCACCGGCCCCGGCAGTGGCACGGGCGCCGCGACCGTCAACCTGGCCACCAACCCCGGCTTCGAACTGCCCTCCCCCGACCTCGCCGACTGGGGCAGCATCCCCGGCTGGAACTGCACCGGCGGCCCGGCCGAGGCGGCCGTCACCACCACCGCCGCACACTCCGGCACCTCGGCGCTCACCGTCACCCCGGCGAACGACGACTCCACCGGCGAGTGCGCACAGACCGTCGCCGTCCAGCCCGGCACCACCTACACCGCCTCGGCCTGGGTGCGCGGCGCCTTCGTCTACCTGGGCGCCACCGGCACCGGCCAGGACGTCGCTCCTGCCTGGACCGAGACCACCTCCGGCGGCTGGCAGCAGCTGACCACCCGCTTCACCACCGGCCCGAACGCCCACAGCGTCCGGCTGTACGTGCACGGCTGGTACCAGCAGGGCCCGTTCTCGGTGGACGACGTACGGGTCGACGGCCCGGCGCCCGCCCCGGCGGTGGCGGCCGGCTCGATCCCGACCACCGACAAGGTCGTCTTCTTCACCGTGGATGACGGCTGGCAGCGCACCCCCGAGGCGGAACGCTTCATCGCCGACCACCACCTGCCGATCACGGCCTTCCCGCTGCCGATGCCGGCCGGCACCGACCCGGACTTTTTCAAGCGGGTCACCGCCGTGCCCGGCTCCTCCATCCAGGACCACAGCGTCTCGCACTCCGACCTGAGCAAACTCCCGCTGGAGCGGCAGCAGGTGGAGATCTGCGACGCGCGCGACGCGATGACCCGGCTGTTCGGCACCGCACCCGTGGTGTTCCGCCCGCCGTTCTTCACCTGGAACGCCGACACCCTGCAGGCCGCCGCCAACTGCGGCATCCGCACCGTACTGACCGCCGACGCCGACTACAGCTGGGGCGCCTCCAACATCTGGCACCCGGGCCCGCTCCAGCCGGGCGACGTGATCCTGATGCACTGGACCGACACCCTCGCCACCGACCTGCCGCGCGCCCTCGCCGCCGCCGACGCCGCAGGCCTCAAGCCGGCCGGGCTCATCGACTACCTGCGCTGACCGGTCCGGTCCGCCCCAGGCGGCGAACGGATGACAGATGACAGCTGACAGATTTCAGATGATGAAATCTGTCAGTTGTTATCCGTTCGCTGTTATCCGTTCCCTGTTCTCTGTTCGCTGTTCGCTGTTCGCTGTTCGCTGTTCGCTGTTCGCTGTTCGCTCCACGGTGATCACGCCCATTGACAGGGCATCCGCGGCCCACCTCTAATGGGGGCGTGCAGCGCGGCGTCGGCCACAGAGCAGTGGGCCGGCCGGCAGCCGAGCCAGCACCTTGCATGCAAAGGGACGATGCGCGATGAGTACCTTCTCCGCTGCCCTGATCTGACCCAGGCGGCCACCACGGTGTCCGCCCGTTCGTCGCGTGACGCCGTGTGTGGCCGCGCCCCTCACTCGCAGGAGACTTCACTACACACACATGCCCATGTCCTTCAACCTGAATGTCATCGAGGAGTTCCGCGCCAACGACGGCCGGGTCGGCGGCCCGTTCGAGGGCGGCGACCTGCTGTTGCTGACCACCACCGGGGCGCACTCCGGCCGACCGCACACCGTACCGCTCGGGTACGTCCGGTCCGAGGGGCTACTGCTGGTCATCGCCTCGGCGGCCGGCGCGCCGGAACACCCGCAGTGGTACCGCAATCTGCTGGCCCACCCCGTGGTCCGGGTCGAGCTCGGCACCGAGACCTTCGACGCGGTCGCGGTACCCGCCGAGGGTCCACGCCGCGCGCGGCTGTTCGCCGCCGTCGTCCGCCGGGCGCCCGGGTACGGCGACTACCAGGCGCACACCGAGCGGGAGTTGCCGGTAGTCGTCCTGGAGCGCCCCGAAGCGCCGCCGGGCCACCCCCGCGACGTCCGCAGCCTGGCCGACAAGCTGCTGGAGGCACACAGCTGGCTGCGGGCCCAGTTGCGCCACGTCCGGGCCGAGGCCCACGCCCACTCCCCCGGCAGCCCGGCCGGGCTCGGGCTGCAACTGCGCCAGCACTGCCTGGCGTTCTGCGAGGGGTTGACGCACCACCACACCGGTGAGGACTCCGCGATCTTCCCCGCCCTCGCACACAGCCATCCGGAGCTCGCCGGGGTACTGGAGCGGCTCGGCGAGCAGCACCGGGCGATCGGGCGGATCAAGGAGGAACTGGTGGCACTGCTGGCCGGGATCGAGGTTACCGAGCCGGACCGGCTCCGCTCCGAACTGGACCGGATGTCGGACGAGTTGGAGGCGCACCTCGATCACGAGGAGGCGGAGCTGCTGCCCGCTCTCGCCGGGATCCCCTTCCCGCCGGTGCGGCCCGGCCCCGGAGCCGGCCACTGACGCGGCGGTGCCGTCGCCCCCTCCCAGGGCCCGGGAGGGGACGGCGGCACCGGCCTCACACCGTCAGCCCGCCAGGGACGGCGGACCAACGGAGCGGGAGAGCGGGGACGCCTCAGGACTGGCTGAACACCGGGAGGTAGCCGTTGGCCTGGCCGGCCGCGTTCGGGTGGTAGCTCTCGTCGATCGGCAGGGTGGTGCTGTGCAGCCAGGTGTCCTGCGAGCCGCAGATCTCGTGGCCGGCGAAGGCGTCACGCACGTCGCCGAAGGTGAAGCCGGCGTTGGCGACCTCCTTGGCGATCACGCCGTCCAGGGTGTCGGCGGCCTCGTTGATGGCGGCTCGCTTGGTGTCGCCGATGCCGAAGAGGCAGTAGCCGCCGATCTGGTAGAGGTGCGGGTAGCCCATCACCACGACGTGGGCGTTGGGGGCCTTGGCGCTGATGGCGCTGTACACCCGGTCCAGCTGGCCGGGTAGGGTGTTGGTCGCGTAGTTCTCGGCCGTGTTGACGGCGTTGAGGCAGTCGCTGTCGGAGCCGAGCACACAGGTCTTCATGGTGCTGGAGAAGCCCGCGTCGTTGCCGCCGATCGAGAGGCTGACCAGCGTGGTGCCGCTGTTCAGCGCGGAGATCTGGCTGTTGAGGATGTCACCGGTTCTCGCGCCCGAGCAGGCGACGAAGGTGAAGGAGGCCGGGGAGTTCGCGTTCGTCCAGAGCGAGGCGTACGCGTTGGCGCTGCGCTTGCAGCTGCCGCTGTCGCCCAGGTAGTTGCCGGCACCGACACCGGCCGAGTAGGAGTCGCCGAGGGCGACGTAGTTCACGCCGGCCGCATTGGCGGCTGACGCCGTGAGGAGCGTCGTCATGGTGAGGGCCGCCGCGATCGCGGCGACGGAGAGGGCACGGGCAGGGCGGAGCATCGTACCTCCAGATATGACGGGGGTCACAGGAAGGGAGACCAAGCGGCAATCGAACGCGGAAGTGTTTATGCCAAAGACGGTGGCGGCCAGCCCGCCGGCGCGGGAGGTGAACTGCCCTGCAAGCAAGGCACGCTCACGCCGACCGTCACACCGGGCGCCGGCGCGCACGCGACCTGCACAGGCGTACGCGCACTCCGGCGCGGAGAGTCGCGCCGGTACCTGCCGGCCGTGACCGCCCGGCACCGACGCGCTCGACGCCGCTTCGCTCAGGAGCGACTGAACACCGGGAGGTAGCCCCCGGACTGGCCGGCCGCGTTCGGGTGGTAGCTCTCGTCGATCGGCAGGGTGGTGCTGTGCAGCCAGGTGCTCTGCGAGCCGCAGATCTCGTGCTCGGTGAAGGCGCCGCGCACGTCGCCGAAGGTGAAGCCGGCATTGGCGACCCGCTTGGCGATCACGCCGTCCAGCGTGTCGGCCGCACCGTTGATGGCGGCACGCTTGGTGTCGCCGATGCCGAAGATGCAGTCGCCGCCGACCTTGTACAGGTGCGGGTAGCCCATCACCACGACGTGGGCCTTCGGGGCCTTGGCCTTGATGGCGGAGTACACCCGGTCCAGCTGGCCGGGCAGGGTGTTGGTCGCGTAGCTCTTCGCCGTGTTGACGGCGTTGAGGCAGTCGCTGTCGGAGCCCAGCACGCAGGTCTTCATCGTGTCGGCGAAGCCCGCGTCGTTGCCGCCGATCGACAGGCTGACCAGCGTGGTGCCGCTGTTCAACGCGGAGACCTGACTGTTGAGCACATCGCCGGTTCTCGCCCCCGAACAGGCCACGAAGGAGAAGGAGGACGGTTTGTTCGTGTTCTTCCACAGGTACGCGTACGCATTGGTGCTGCGCTTGCAGCTACCACTGTCGCTCAGATAGCTGCCGGCACCGACGCCGGCCGAGTACGAGTCCCCGAGGGCGACGTAGCTGACACCCGCCGCATCGGCGGCCGACGCCGTGAAGAGCGTCGTCATGGTGAGACCGGCCGCGATGGCGGCGACGGACAGGGCACGAGCAGGGCGGAGCATGGCACCTCCTGATATGACGTGGGTCACAGAAGGGATACCAGGCAGTAGCCCCGCGCGGAAGCGCTCATGCCAAGGACATTGACGGGCCGTCTGATAGCAGGGAAGTGAACTACCCTCGACCGAGCGTGAGTTCGCCCAGGTGGGTGCGGGTGTATGTCGACGCGTGTCGGTCATCGCGTGTAGACAAAAAACTTCCGAGAAGTCAGCTCGCCGTCAGCCAAAGGTCGGCGTACGGCCGCCGGTGCGTCAGTTCCGGGCCCGCCGCCGGGCAGCCCGTTCCGGGGACGGCACGCCGCCGACCGCGTTCCGAGGGCCCGGCTCAGTACCGCGGGAAGCGCCCGCCGCCCGGGTACACCGGGCCGGGGAAGACCGTGCAGCCCTCGACCGGGAGCTCCTCGATCTCCTCGTTCGCGGCGGCCGGCACGCCGAGCCAGCGGACGGCGGTGGCGACCGCCGCCCGGGCCTGGCGCAGCCCGGGCTCGCCCCAGCCCAGCAGCTCGACCGCGAGCCCCGGCGCGACCAGCAGCCGCCGGTAGTGCCGGCCCGAGGCCGGATCGGCCGCGCTCGGCCCGACCGCCCGCAGCGCGGCCGCCATCCGGACCCGGGCACACTCGTGCCCGCCGTTCGCCGAGCCGACCCGGTCGTACAGGTAGCCGAGGTAGTACGGCCGACCGATCACGGCCTGGGCCTCCTCCCCCGCCTCCCGGGCCAGGGCGGCGGCCGGGTCGCCGTCGTCCTCCGGCTCCAGCGAGCCGCCGGGCAGCGAGCAGATCCCGTCCCTGGGGTTGACCAGGGTCAGCACCCGGCCGTCCGGGGCGAACAGCCAGCCCCAGGACTGCTTCATCGGCAGCCCGTCCGGCACCTGCTCGCCCGGCCGCCACGGCCAACCCGCCGTGGGACGCCGGCGCACCTTCCCGAGCAGCTCGGCGATCTCCGCCGTGAACTCGATCCGGCCCATGCCGCGCGTCCCCCCTCTCGGTGTCGGGCTCGCCGGACCCTACGGAGCACGGTACGGAGCGGAGCGACCGGAGTGGCGGCGTGGGGTACCGCGCACTCCTGCTGTTGATCTTCTCCGATCTTCCCCGAACAGGCGGTCGATGAACAGTCCCCAGCGCCGCATGGTGGATGCGGAGGCCGCGAACCCCCTGATCACCCCAGCAGCCCACCCCCGCCCCCGGCTTCCGGGAGGCCCGGCAGCGGGAACCCCGGCTGCGGGACCGCACCGGGCGGGAAGGGCAGCCCGCGCGCCGCGTCGTCGGCCAGCTCGTCGAACACCTCGTGGGCGGTCATCGGCCGCAGCCGCCCACCGGCCAGTGCCCAGCCCCGCACCCGCGGCCCGGACCTCGCCCCGTCCGCGGGCCCGCTCCCGCCGTCGCCCGCGGGCCCGTTGCCGCCCCCGCCCCCGGCTCCGGGCCCGCCCGGCGGAGCACCCGAGGACCGGTTCGACGACCAGTCCGACGACCACTGCGACACCCGCGACGGCGACGCGGCCGGGTCGCCGTGCAGCAGCAAGGCCCCCGCGCCGCCCGAGGCCACTCCGGCCGCGAGCGTGACGCAGAACGCCTCCACGTCCCGCCCGGCGGGTTGCAGGCGCCCCGCCTCCACGCAGAGGTCCACCGCCGAGGTGAGCTGCTCGCCGTCCTCCGGGCCGTGGCAGCGCAGCGTCAGCAGGTGGCAGCCCTCCCCCGCGCCCTCGGCCAGCGCCAGGTACACGGACGTCACGTACCGCATCACGGCCGCCATCCGCCGCTGCCCGGCCAGGTCGTCACCCAGCACGTCGAGCAGCACCGCACAGGCGACGGACATCCGCACCCGCGCCCGGTGGTCGTCCAGCAGCACCGGGAGGAGGTCGGCCATCGGCTCGCCCGCGTAGACGAAGGGCTCCCCGGCCAGGTCCGGATCCCCCGCATACGCGACCCGGGCGGCCGACGCCCGGGGATCGAGGCCGAGCGCGGCGCAGTAGTCCTCGAAGTCACCCGCCTCCAGGACGCGCAGGTGCACCTCCAGCCCCTGCTGGTACAGGCCCCTGAGCTGACCCTCCGCCCGCACCAGGTACTCGTGGTGCCCGAGCGCGCCGAACAACCCGTACTCCGCCAGCACGGCGAAGTCCTCCGCCTCGACGGCCAGCGCCACCGCCACCGGCTGGGGCGGCGCCCCGCGGGCCCGGCCACCGCGCCGCCCCCGTGCCCCGGCTCCCCCGGCCCCACCGGGACCACCGGCCCGCGCACCCGGCGGTCGGCCCGCGCCCGGCGGCGCGGCCCCACCGGGGCCACCGGCCGGCGGCCGCCCGTACCCGGGGCCGGCCCCGCTCCCGGCCCCATTCCCGCTCCCGGGCCCGGACCCCGGCCTCCGCCCGCCGAACAGCAGCGCCCCCGGCTCCCGCAGCAGCCGCTTCCGCACCACCACGACTCCCGACACCGCTCCCGACACCTCGTACACCGACTCCCGCACGGTCATGGTCTCCTCCTGTCCGGTCGGCCTCCGACCCCCGGATCCGCCGACGCCACGGAACATACACAGAGCCACTGACAATCCACCCCGAGTAATCGAACACTGGCGCCCGGGACTCCTCGAAGGAGAAATATTTACCCCTAAGCCGTCCCTCGCAGCACAGCAAGGGGCAAAAATGAGCCCCTCGCCCACCATGCACTCACCGCCCGTCCACCGGGCGGCCCCCGTGGCCACTGAGCAGGCCGGGATTGTCAGTGCCGGGCGTTAGGGTCGGGGACCATGCGACTGCTGCATACCTCCGACTGGCATCTCGGGCGCTCCTTCCACCGGGAGAGCCTGCACGACGCCCAGCGCGCCTTCCTGGACCACCTCGTGGACGTGGTCCGGTCCGAGGGCGTGGACGCCGTGCTGGTCGCCGGGGACGTGTACGACCGGGCGCTGCCGAGCCTGGACGCGGTCGCGCTGTTCGACGACGTGCTGCACCGGCTGGCGGAGCTCCAGGTCCCGACGGTCTTCATCAGCGGCAACCACGACTCGGCCCGCCGCCTCGGGGTCGGCGCCGGCCTGATCGGGCGCGCCGGGATCCACCTGCGGACGGACCCGGGCGAGTGCGCCGAGCCCGTCCTGCTGGCGGACGAGCACGGCCCGGTGGCGGTGTACGGGCTGCCCTACCTGGAGCCGACCCTGGTCCGCGAGCGGTTCGGGCTCGCCAAGGGCGGGCACGCGGCGGTGCTCGGTGCGGCGATGGAGCAGGTCCGGGCCGACCTGGCGGCCCGCCCCGAGGGGACGCGGGCGGTGGTGCTCGCGCACGCCTTCGTCACCGGCGCAGCAGCCAGCGACAGCGAGCGGGACATCGCCGTCGGCGGGGTCGCCGCCGTCCCCGCCTCGGTGTTCGACGGGGTGCACTACGCCGCGCTCGGCCACCTCCACGGCTGCCAGACCCTCGCCCCGCACCTGCGGTACAGCGGCTCCCCGCTGGCCTACTCCTTCTCCGAGGCGCGCCAGCGCAAGACCATGTGGCTGGTCGACCTCGCCGCCGACGGCGCGGTGACGGCCGAGCGGGTCGACTGCCCCCGGCCCCGACCCCTCGCCACCCTGCGCGGCACCCTCGCCGAGCTGCTCACCGACGAGCAGCACACCGAGCACGAGCAGTCCTGGGTACAGGTCACGCTCACCGACGCCGCCCGCCCGAGCGAGCCGATGGAGCAGCTGCGCCGCCGCTTCCCGCACACCCTCCAGCTGCTGTTCGACCCCGAGGACGGCGGCGCCGAGCCGTCCCGTTCGTACGCCTCCCGGGTCAGCGGCCGGGGGGACTTGGAGATCGCCGAGGGCTTCCTGCGGCACGTCCGCCCCGGGGCCGAGCCGGAGCCGGACGAGCTCGGCTGGCTGCGCGAGGGCTTCGAGCACGTCCGCACGGACGCCGACCGGAAGGCGGACCTGCCCCGATGAGGCTGCACCGGCTCACCGTCACCGCCTTCGGCCCGTTCGCGGGCAGCGAGACGGTGGACTTCGACGCGCTCGCCGCCGGCGGACTGTTCCTGCTGCGCGGGGCGACGGGCGCGGGCAAGAGCAGCGTGCTGGACGCGGTCTGCTTCGCCCTGTACGGCGAGACTCCGAACGCCCGCCGGGCCAACCGGCTGCGCAGCGACCACGCCGACCCCACACGGCTGACCCAGGTCGAGCTGGAGCTGACGCTGGGCGGGCGGCGGCTGCAGATCACCCGGCTGCCCGAGCAGCGCAGGCCGAAGAAGGTCGGCACCGGCACCACCGTCGAGCGGCCGCAGACCCTGCTGCGCGAGTGGGCCGCCGACGCGGGCGACGGCGCCCCCGGCTGGCGGCCGGTCAGCAAGTCGCACCAGGAGGCCGGGGAGGAGATCCACCGGCTGATCGGCATGAGCCGGGAACAGTTCTGCCAGGTGGTGCTGCTGCCGCAGGGCGACTTCGCCCGCTTCCTCAAGGGGGACTCCGAGGAGCGCGGCAAGCTGCTGCGCCGCCTCTTCGACACCGAGCGCTACGGGCACGTCGAGGCCTGGCTCGCCGACCGGCGCCGCGCCCAGGAGACGGCCGTCCAGGCCGGACGCCGACGCCTGCGGGACCTCGCCAGCAAGGCCGAGCAGGCCGCCGGTCCCGGGGCCGAACCCGCCGGGGCGTGGGTGCCGGCCGAGGACGACGACGCCGACCTCGCCCCCGGACTGCTCGGCTGGGCCGCGATCCTGCGCAGCGGCGCGGCCGAGCAGCTCGCCGTCGCCGAGGCCGCACTCGCGGGCGCCGAGGCGGCGCACCGGGCCGCCCAGCACGGGCGCGAAGGCGCCGAGGAGCTCGCCGCCCGCCAGCGCCGGCACCGGGAGGCGCTGGCCGAGGCCGACCGGCTGGCCGCCTTCGAGCCGGCCGCCGCGCGGGACCGGCAGCGGCTCGCGGCCGCCCAGGAGGCGGTCGGCGTGGAGTCCGCGCTGCGCCTGCGGGAGAGCGCGGCCGAGGCACTCGGTCGCGCCCGGGAGACGGAGCAGCGGCGCCGGGAGGCGCTGGCCCGTACCGGGATCGCGGAGCACGTCCCGGCCGGGGCCGAGGCCGGTGCCACCGAGCTGGCCGAGGCGGAGCTGCGGCTGCGCGCCGAGGTGGTCCGGCTGGAGACGGCCCGGGTGGAGGAGCGGCGCTGCGCCGAACTCGCCCGTGAGCAGCTCGCCCTGGCCGGGGAGCGGCGCGGCGCCGAGGAGCGGGCCGAGGAGGCCGAGGACTGGCTGGCCGAGTTCGACGGCGAGTTGGGCCGCCTGGAGGAGCAGCAGGAGCGGGCCCGGACGGCGAGCGCCCGGGTCGAGCAACTGGACGGGCAGCGCGCCGAGTTGACCACCCGCCTGGCCGCGGCCCGGGAGCGGGACGGCCTGCGGGTCGAGATCGCGGCGGCCGAGCCGAGGGTCGCCGAGCTGCGCACGGCCGCGTTGGACGCCCGCGAGTGGGGCCTGGACCTGCGGGACCGCCGGCTGGCCGGCATGGCCGCCGAACTGGCCGAGCAGCTACGCCCGGGCGAGGCCTGCCGGGTCTGCGGCTCCGCCGAGCACCCGGCGCCCGCCGAGGCCGCCGCGGGCGGTCGGGTGAGCGCCGAGGACGAGGAGCGGGCCGGTCGGGCGCAGGCCGCCGCCGAACGGGCCTGGGGCGAGGCCGACCAGGCGCTGACCGCGCTGCGGGTGCGCGAGGCGACGGCCGCCGGTGCGGCCGGCCCCGAGGCCGCGGACGCGCTCGCGCGGTCGCTCGCCGAGCTCGAGCAGGAGCACCGCACCGCGCTGCACGAGGCGGAGGCGCTCGGCCGGGTCGGCCGGGAGATCGCCCGGCTGTCGCAGGACCGCACCCGTCGGCTGGACGAACTGCACGAGGCCAAGGAGCGCGCCGCCGTCCTCACCGACCGGCTGCAGGCCCTGGCGGACGAGCAGCGGGCGCTGACCGCCAGGGTGTCGGCCGCGCGCGGCACGGCCGCCTCGGTCGCCGACCGGGCCGCGACGCTGGGCCGGCTCGCCGAGGCGGTCGCCGCGGTGGCCGGGTCCGCGCGGGCGACGTCGGAGGCGCGGGAGCGCCTCGACGGGGCCGAGGAGGAACTCGGCAAGGCCGCCGCGGCGGCGGGCTTCCCGGACGCCGGGGCCGCGCTCGCCGTCCTGCTGCCCCGGGAGGAGCGGGACCGCTTGGAGGCCCGGCTGGAGCGGCACCGCGCGGAGTCCGCCGCCGTCCGGCACGAGTTGGCGCTGCCCGAACTGGCCGAGGCCGCCGCCCGTCCGCCGGTCGACCTGCCCGCCGCCGCGGCCGCGCTGACCGCCGCCACCGACCGCCTCGGCCGGGCGCACGCCGCCCGGTCGGCCGCCCGGGAGCGCTGCGCGGCACTCGCCGAGATCGGGCACCGACTGGACGAACTGGCCGCCGAACTCGCCCCTGCCCTGGAGCGCTACGGGCGGATCAACCGGCTCGCCGCGCTGGCCGCCGGCACCTCCACCGAGAACCGGCTGCGGATGCGGCTGGAGTCGTACGTGCTCGCGGCCCGCCTGGAGCAGGTCGCGGCGGCGGCCAGCGACCGGCTGGTCCGGATGTCCGGCGGCCGCTACACCCTGGTCCACAGCGACGACCGCGGCACCGGCAACAAGCGCTCCGGCCTGGCCCTGCGCGTCGTCGACGCCTGGACGGGCACCGAGCGGGACACCGCCACCCTCTCCGGCGGCGAGAGCTTCTTCGCCTCGCTCTCCCTCGCCCTCGGCCTGGCCGACGTGGTCACCGACGAGGCCGGCGGGATGCCGCTGGACACCCTCTTCATCGACGAGGGCTTCGGCACCCTGGACGAGCAGTCCCTGGAGGAGGTGATGGACGTCCTCGACGGCCTGCGCGAACGGGACCGCGCCGTCGGCATCGTCAGCCACGTCGCCGACCTGCGCAGCCGCATCCCGGCCCAGCTCCTGGTCCGCAAGGGCCGCCACGGCTCCACCCTCGCCCTGGCCGGCCGGGAGGACGCCTGACGCACGCGCCGCACCGCATCAGGGCGCCCAGCCCATCCGGCTCAGCCAGCCAGCCCGCCCAGCCCCACCGAGCCCAGCCGGCCCGCTCAGCCCGAACAGGCGATCCGCTGGGCCTGCTGCCACGCACAGGTCGGGCACAGGGTGCTGCCCGGCTGATCGGCGGGCAGCACCGTCGGCTCACCGCACAGCACGCAGTCGGCCCGCGGCCCCTCCGCCCCCGGGTCCTCCCGCAGCGCCGCCTCCGTGGCCCCCACCGGCACCGGCCCGCAGACCGCCGCGTCCCCGTCCACCCCGGCGCCGTCCGCCCCGGTGCCGTCCACCCCACCGCCGTCCGTCCTGGTCTCACTCATGCCGCCTTCCTACTCCCCGCCGCCACCCCGCCGCAAGGCGTGCCTGCGGCCTGGGGCTAGCGTGACCAGCATGGTTGGCACGGTGGGCGCGGGTGGCGCGGTCGGCAGGGTTCGTGGGTCCGGGGACCTCCAGCGGCGGTTGCGGGCTGCCCGGGCGAGTGGGCCGACGTACGCGGAGGTGGGTGCGACCCGGGGTGGGCGGTTGCCGAAGGGGTACGCACACCTGCGCCGGCGGGTGCACCTCGGGCGGGGGCCCGAGGTGCTGGAGCGGGCCGGGCGGTACGTGCTCGGGTGGGGCAGCCAGTTGGGGACCGGGTTCGCGGTGTACCCGGGCGGGCCGGTCCGTGACGGGGCCACCGTGCTGCTGCGGCTGAGCCCGCCGGGCAGCCGGTGGCCGAGGCTGGTGATCCCCTGCCGGGTGGTGTGGACGGTGGCCGAGCCGGACCGGATCGGGTTCGCGTACGGGACGCTGCCGGGGCACCCGGAGTGCGGGGAGGAGTCGTTCCTGGTGTCGATGGACGCCGACGGCGAGGTGTGGTTCGAGCTGGCCGCGTTCTCCCGGTTGTCCGCCTGGTACGCCCGGCTGGGCCGGCCTGTCGCGCTGCTCTGCCAGTACCTGGCGATCGAGCGCTACCTCGCGGCCGTGGCCGGCCACGTCGCGTAGCTCGGCTCGTGGCCCAGCTCGCGGCTCGGCTCGTGGCCCAGCTCATGACCCAGCTCGTGACTCAGCCCGTGACTCAACCCAGGAAGGACAGCCGGACGGTGCGGCGCGGGTTGTCGCCGTTGGTGTCGATCAGCACCACGGACTGCCAGACGCCGAGGGCCAGTTGACCACCGAGCACCGGGAGGGTGGCGTGCGGGGCGACCAGGCCGGGCACCACGTGGTCCCGTCCGTGGCCGGGGCTGCCGTGCCGGTGGCGCCAGCGGTCGTCCGCCGGGAGCAGTTCGCGCAGGGTGGCGAGGAAGTCGTCGTCGCTGCCCGAACCGGTCTCCAGGACGGCGATCCCCGCGGTGGCGTGCGGGACGAAGACGTTGAGCAGCCCGTCCCGCCCGGGGGCCCGCTCGTCGAGGAACGCGGCGCAGCGGTCGGTGATGTCCAGCGCGACCTCGCGGTTGCCGGTGGTGATCTCCAGGGTGGTGGTCTGGAAGGACCCGGTCGCCCCGGTTGACGTGGAGTGGTTGTTGTCCGCCATGGCGCCATCCTGACCCAGGCCGACCGGTCGGACGTACTGCCTCGCCGACTGCCCACGCCGGGACGGCGGGCTCGCATAGAGTGAAAGGCTCAGACCAATGGGGTGGCCCCGGCTCCGTCCCGGCCTCCGGATACGCCGAAGACCCGACGGGCCGGTGATCCGGTGGTCCGTCGGGTCGTTGGTGAAGCCGGTCCCGGGCCGAGGCCCCGGGCCTTGCCAGAGAGTCTCAGCCGCGCCCGCCGAAGAGGCTGCGGCGCAGCCGGCGCAGCGGCGCCAGCAGCGAGACCCGGGTGTGGCGACGGCGGGCCGCCGCCGGGGTGTCGGCGCCGCGCGGCGTCAGCTCCCTTATCAACCCGAGCGCCTCGGCGGTGTCCACCGCCGGGAGCGCGGGCGCGCCGAGCACGGCCAGGTGTCGCTCGATCCGACGGCCGGTCGCGCCGACACCGCACTGGATCGCCGGCACACGGGGCCGAGTCCGCACTTGCATGTGTTCCATCAGTTTTCCCACCCCTACGAGGCGCCAGGGCCGTGAGGCGAAGACTATCCGTGAGGGACGGCCTTCGCGCAACCGTCCTCGGTGTTGTGCCACCGTACCGTGCGGCGTCAACTGACGATGCACCAGGGGCAGCTCGGGCGGTCACGACTAGGCATCAATGGTGGTGCACGACCCGCCATCCGTCACCAGGGCCAGGAGGCGCGACCCCGGCGCCCGTCCGCGCACTGTGCGCCGGGCGCGGACGGGCGCGGGCGGGCGGCCGAACGGCGGCTGGCGGGCGTGCGGCAGGCACTCCCGCGGTGTCGACGAATCGCTCCCATATAGGGGACAGTCGCAAGGTCGACAAAACGATCACCATCGGGGGTGGGCGACCTCCGGCAAGCCGCTTCATGAAGTGAACACATTCGAGGGATTGACTCGCGTCGATCCTCCAAGCAATATCTGAGGAACGCACCGGTGCCCGCACCGCACTCAGGTGCGTGTTCGAGTCGTGAAGCGACTCGATCGAACTCCGGCTCCCGCGGGCCACTGCCCGGTCACCTCGACGCTGCGGTGACCAGGCCCGTAGGGTGCCCGGACCGGCGGCCGGCCGTAGAGGGTCGGCCCGGCCGCCACCAGACTGCCGGTGCCACCCCGTTCCGGGGCCAGGCACCGGCGGTCCCGGACCGGTGATCAGCCCTCGTCCGGGGCCCGCCCCACCCCTCGGCCACCCCGTGGCCGCCCCGTCCCGTCCGACCGGACGTCCCCGCAGGTCGCACTGCGTGGATCGGTAGACTCGGCCAGCGTGTCCCTCCTCCTCAGCATCGTGCTCCCGGTCCACGGCGTGGAGCGGTACCTGCCGCGCTGCCTCGACTCGATCCTCGGCGAGACCCCCGCCGCCGAGACCCGCTTCGAGGTCATCGCGGTCGACGACCTCTCCCCCGACGGCTCCGGCGCGATCCTGGACGCCTACGCCGCCCGCGACCCCCGGCTGCGCGTGATGCACCTCACCGAGAACCAGGGCCTCGGCGGCGCCCGGGCCGCCGCCCTGCCGCAGGTGCGCGGCGAGTACGTCTGGTTCGTGGACAGCGACGACTGGCTGCCCGAGCGGACGGTCGGCGTGATCCTGGACGAGCTGGCGCAGGAGCGCCGCCGCGAGGCACCCGCCGACGTGCTGCTCACCGACTTCACCCACGTCTACCCGGACGGCGGGAGCGAGCCCAACCCCTGGCGGCACGTGCTGGTCGGCTCCCCGCTGGTCGAGGGCTGCACGGTGGCCGAGCACCCGGCGCTGTTCCAGACCGTGATGTCGGTGTGGAACAAGGTGTTCCGCCGCGCGTTCCTGGAGGGCCTCGGGGTCTCCTTCGGCCGCGGCTACTACGAGGACATCTCGGTCACCTACCCCGCGCTGCTGGCCGCCGGTCGGCTGCGCTACCTCGACCGTCCCTGCTACAACTACCGGCGCGGCCGGGACGGCGCGATCACCGCCACCGCCTCCCCCAAGCACGCCGACGTGTTCGCCCAGTACGACGCCATCTTCGCCTTCCTGGACCGGTGCGAGCTCCCGGACGGCCCCGGCCGGCCCGTCCCGCCGTCGCTGCGCACCCTGGTCTTCGACCGGACCGTCCGCCAGGCGCTGAACGTCTACGACACCCCCGGGCTGGTCCCGGTCGACCGGCGGCGGGACTACTTCCACCGGATCGCCGTGCACTTCGAGCGCCACCGCCCGGCCGACTACCGCTTCCCCGGCGGGGTGCGCGGCGTGCAGTACCGGCTGGCCGCGCGCGGCGCCCGGATCGCCTACGCCGAACTGCGCCGCACCGGCCGCCTGCCGCGCGAACTCAAGCGCGGGGCGCGGGCGGTGGCCCCCGCGGTGAAGAAGGGCGTGCGCAGCGGCGCCCGGTTCACGGCGTACAACGCGTTCCGCCGCCTGCCCCTGGACGAGCACCTGGCGGTCTACGCCGCGTACTGGCACCGGGGTTACGCGTGCAACCCGGCGGCGATCTACGAGAAGGCGAAGGAACTCGCCCCGCAGATCCGCGGCGTGTGGGTGGTGGAGAACCGCCGGCAGGCCGACGCGATGCCGCACGGCGTCCCGTACGTGATCGTCAACACCCCGGCGTACCTCAAGGCGATGGCGACCGCGAAGTACTTCGTGAACAACGTCAACTTCCCGCGCACGATGGCGAAGCGGCCGGGCACGGTGCACATCCAGACCCAGCACGGCACCCCGCTCAAAGCGATGGGGATGGACCTGCGGGGCCGCCCCGAGGCCGCCGCCGAGGGGATGGACTTCGACCGGCTCCAGGAGGCCGTCGACCGCTGGGACTTCCTGGTCTCCTCCAACCCGCACACCAGCGAGCACTTCGCCCGGGCCTTCCCGGGCCGCTACGAGATGCTGGACACCGGCTACCCGCGCAACGACCGGCTGGCCAACGCCACCCCGGCGGAGGTCCGGGCCATGCGCGAGCGGCTGGGCCTGCGGCCCGGCACCACGGCGGTGCTGTACGCGCCCACCCACCGCGGCGGCAAGGGCGGCTACGTGCCGCTGCTGGACGTGGCGGAGCTGGCCCGGCTGCTGGGCCCGCGGTTCACGCTGCTGGTGCGCACCCACTACTTCCACGCCGACGGCCCGGGCGACCTGACGGCCGATGAGGACGCGGCGGAGATCGTGGACGTGTCGGCGCACCCGGTGGTCGAGGACCTCTACCTGGCGGCGGACGCGCTGGTGACGGACTACTCGTCGATGATGTTCGACTACGCGGTGCTGGACCGACCGGTCGTCATATTCGCTCCGGACTGGGAGGAGTACCAGCGCGAACGCGGGGTGTACTTCGACCTGTTCGCGCAGCCGCCGGGCGCGGTCACGGTCGACGTGGCGGGGCTGGCGCGGGCGCTGCGCGCGGGCGATCCGGAGCCGGAGGCGCGGAAGCGGTTTCGGGAGCGGTTCTGCGTCTGGGACGACGGTGGGGCGGCGGAGCGGGTGGTGCGGCGGGTGTTCCCGGTGGCGCCGACGGCCCCGACGGCCCCGACGGCCCCGACGGACGGGCTGCAGAACTAACGGCAAAGCAGGACGAACGACGGGGCCTGCGGACGGGACCGGTGCCGCCGGTACGGCGACCGGCCCCGTCCGCTCGGGCTCAGCGCTGGCGGGCGGCCAGGAACTCCTCGAAGTCCAGGTAGCCCTGGTGACGGGTGTCCATCGCGTGGATCAGTGCCTCGGCCATCGAGATGGTGACGCTGTGGTCGCCCATCTCGTTGGCGGCCAGCGCGTACTCGGCCGGGGTGATCTTGCCGTCGCCGTTCTTGTCGAAACGGTCGAACATCTCCTTGATGGCCTCGACGCTCTCCATCGTTCCTCCTGGGTACTGCAAAGTCTTGCTCGGTTCGGACGGCCGTACCCTACCCGGCCGTGGTGTTCGCCACGGTCGGCGGGAGTGGACGGGCGCCCGGGTGGGTGTCGTAGTCTGCGGGTCTGATTGCTGGCCCGGACTCCTCCGGGGCGGTCGTTCGTCCAGGGAGGGAACCCGTGCTCGACCTCGCCACCAGGCTGGTGCTGAAACCTCTTTCACGGGGGATCTGGCGTCCGGCCATCGAGGGCATCGAGAACGTGCCGCGCAAGGGCGGGGTGATCCTCGCCAGCAACCACCTGTCGTTCATCGACAGCGTGGTGATCCCGCTCACCGCCCCGCGCCGGGTCCACTTCCTCGCCAAGGCCGAGTACTTCACCGGCACCGGGCTCAAGGGCCGGATCTCCAAGGGCTTCTTCGAGTCGATCGGCGCGGTTCCGGTCGAGCGCGGTACCTACCGCTCCGCCCAGGCCTCGCTGGAGTCGGCGCTGGAGATCCTGGAGGACGGCAAGGCCTTCGGCATCTACCCGGAGGGCACCCGGTCGCTGGATGGCCGGCTCTACCGGGGCAAGACGGGCGTGGCCTGGCTCGCGCTGACGGCGGGCGTCCCGGTCGTCCCGGTGGCCCTGGAGGGCCCGGAGCAGATCCTGCCGGTGGGCAAGCGGCTGCCGCGGATCAAGAAGGTGACCGTCCGCTTCGGCGAACCGCTGCACTTCGACGAGTTGCACGGGCAGGCCCGTTCGTTGAAGGCCCGTCGCCAGGTGACCGACGAGGTGATGACGGCGATCCAGCGGCTCTCCGGCCAGGAGGTCGTGGAGAGCTACAACGAGGTGCCGAAGGCGGCCTGAGCGCCGAGCGCCGTAGGCGCCCCGCGCGGTCGGCACGACTACCCGTGACCGGTACGACTACGCGCGGCCGGTACGACTACGCGTGACCGAGGGCGGCGTCCGTCAGGGACGCCGCCTCCGGCGTCTCCCGGCGCAGCAGCGCCGCGTACCGTCCGTCCAGTTCCACCAGCTCCTCGTGGGTGCCGAGTTCGACCACCCGGCCGCGGTCCAGGACGGCGATCTGGTCGGCGGAGCGGACGGTGGAGAGCCGGTGCGCGATGGTGATGGTGGTCCGGCCGGCGGCCAGGGTGTCCACGGCCTGCTGGACGGCGTGCTCGGTGCGGTTGTCGAGCGCGCTGGTGGCCTCGTCCAGGATCAGTACGGGCGGGTTGCGCAGGATGGTGCGGGCGAGCGCGAGGCGCTGCTTCTCGCCGCCGGAGAAGCGGTAGCCGCGTTCGCCGACCAGGGTGTCGTAGCCGTCCGGGAGGGCGGAGATGGTGTCGTGGATCTGCGCGGCCCGGGCGGCCTCGACCAGTTCGGCGTCGCTGGCGCCGGGCTTGGCGAAGCGTAGGTTCTCGGCGACCGAGGCGTGGAAGAGGTAGGTCTCCTGGGAGACCACGCCGACCGCGCGGGCCAGGGTGTCGAAGGACAGCTCGCGCACGTCCACGCCGTCCAGGGTGACCCGGCCGCCGGTGACGTCGTACAGCCGCGGCACCAGGTAGCTCAGGGTGGTCTTGCCCGAGCCGGTCTCGCCGACGACGGCCAGGGACGTCCCGGCCGGGACCTTGAGCTCGACGCCGTCCAGGGTGGGGCGCTCCTGCTCGGGGTCGTAGCGGAAGTCGACGGCCTCGAAGCGGACCTCGCCGCGGATGTCGGCCAGGGTGACCGGGTGCGGCGGTTCGGCGATCTCCACCGGCAGGTCGAGGTACTCGAAGATGCGCTGGAAGAGCGCGAGCGAGGTCTGCACGTCCACGCCGGTGGAGAGCAGGCTGACGGTCGGGCGGAACAGGCCCTGCTGGAGGGTGACGAAGGCGACCAGGGTGCCGACCGAGACGATCGGCGCACCGGCGGCGGAGGTCAGTCCGGCCGCCCAGTAGATCAGCGCGGGCATCGCGGCCATCACGATCATGATGGTGTTCATCCGCCAGCGCCCGGCCATGCTGGAACGCACCTCGAGGTCGGCGAGCTGGTCGGACTGCTCGGTGAACTCCCGGGCCAGCGAGTCGGAACGGCCCATGGTGCGGCCGAGCAGGATGCCGCTGACCGACAGCGACTCCTGGACCGCCGAACTCATCGCGGCCAGCTGCTTCTGCCGCTCGGTGGTGATCTTCTTGCGCTCCTGGCCGACCCGGCGGCTGATCCAGACGAACAGCGGGAGCAGGACCAGCGAGACGACCGTCAGCCGCCAGTCGAGGGCGACCATGGCGACGATCGAGGCGACCACGGCGGTGAGGTTGGAGACCAGGCTGGTCGCGGTGGAGGTCACCGTGGACTGCATGCCGCCGATGTCGTTGGCGATCCGGGACTGCACCTCGCCGGTGCGGGTGCGGGTGAAGAAGGCCAGCGACTGCCGTTGCAGGTGGCCGTAGACGGAGGTGCGCAGATCGTGCATGACGCGCTGGCCGACGGTGGTGGAGATCAGCGTCTGCAGCACGTTGAAGACGCTGTTCACCACGGCGGTGAGGATCATCCCCAGCGCGAGCAGGCTGAGCAGCCCGGTGCGGCCCTGCGGGATGGCGGTGTCCAGCACGGCCTTGAGCAGGAACGGAGAGACGACGGACACCACGGCGGAGGCGGCGACCAGCAGCCCCACCGTGGCGAGCCGGCCCCGGTACGGGCGGAAGAGCGCGAGGATGCGGCGCCACTGGGCCGGCGGGCGGGGGGCGCCCTCGGCGCGTTCGGGCGGGGTCCAGTTGATGGCGGGCCTCAAGTACGGGCCTCCCTGGGTCGGGCGCGCCGGGGTGCGGGCGCGGACGGGGGTGCGGCGGCCGGACGGACACCAGCATAGCGAGAGTAGCTCATAGTTAGGCAAGCTAATAGTGAGGATGGCTCTATTCCCTCAGGGTGGCTCTAATCCCTCGCGCTGGAGTCGGCTCCGTCCGGCCGCCTCGGTCCGGCCGTCTCAGTTCATCCCGCCGTCGCGGTTGGTCCCGCCGTCGCGGTTGGTCCCGCCGTCCCGGTCCGTGCAGCCGTCTCAGTCCGTGCGGTACGTGCGCGCCGCCTTCGAGGACAGGCCGCCGAGCTTGCCGGACGGCAGCACCCGGGCGACCGCCACGGCCAGCTTGTAGCGCTTGCCCGGCACCGACACCGAGCGACCGCGGGCGAGGTCACGCATCGCCTCGTCCACCACCCGCTCGGCCGAGAGCCAGGACCAGGAGGGGATGTTGCCGGTGCCCATGCCCGCCCGCTGGTGGAACTCGGTCCGGGTGAAGCCCGGGCAGAGCGCCATCATCCGCACGCCCGTCCCGCCGAGGTCGCGCAGCACGCCCTGGGTGAAGCTGACCACCCAGGCCTTGCTCGCCCCGTACGTGCCGCGCGGCAGGAAGGCCGCCACGGAAGCGACGTTCACGATCGCGCCCCGGCCGCGCTCGCGCATCCCCGGCAGGGCGGCCGTGGTCAGCCGCAGGATCGCCTCGATGTGCACCTTGAGCATGTCCAGCTCGTCCTGGAGCGGGACGGTCCCGAAGGCGCCCTTGTTGCCGAAGCCGGCGTTGTTGATCAGGAGGTCCACCGGGCGGGAGGCGTCCGCGAGCCGGGCCTCGACGGCGGCGATGCCCTCGTCGGTGGCGAGGTCGGCGGTCAGCACCTCCGTCTCCGCGCCGTACTTGAGCTGCAGGTTCGCGCTCGCCCGCTCCAGGCGCTCGGTGTCGCGGGCCACCAGGACGAGGCGGTGGCCGCTACGGGCGAGCCGGCGCGCGAACGCGGCTCCGATGCCGGCGGTCGCGCCGGTGATCAAGGCTGTGGTCATGCCCAGACCGTACCGACTCACCGCAGCCGCGCCCACACCCAGGGCAACGTCCCAGCTCAGCGAGGTGCGGATGCAGGCACCGGTTCGTGCTCGTAGTGTCGGACAGGGGCATCGCCCGACCGGGTGATGAACACCAGACGAGGAGGCACATCTGATGCTTACTCAGTTCCGGACCGAAACCGCTTCGGCGTCACGCAGCGCGACGCTCGCCGAGGCCGAGACACTTGCGAGCCTGATGGTGGAGGACGAGGCCGTCGTGTCCGACGCGCCCACGTACCTGCCGGAGGCCGCCGGCGCCGCCCTGCTGGCGGGCCTCCTGCTGCTCTCTCCGAAGGGCCCCAAGGAGAAGCCGACCCGCTAGCCGGGCCCGCAGGCCCCCGGGGCCCCCGCGCCTGCGCCTGCGCCTGCGCTCAGCCTCTCGAACGTTCAGCGTTTCGAACGTTCAGCATCTCGTACGTTCAGCCCCTCGAAGGAGAACCACGACACCATGCCGTTCGCCGAGACCCCACTCCGTGACGAGTACGCCGCGGCGGTCGAGCGAGTGGCGGGCCGTACCCTCGACGCCCTCCGGGACGGCGGGGGCACGGCCGCGCTCGCGGACCCCGACACCGCCGCTCCCCGTCCGGTGCTGGCCGCCGTACGAGTGCTGGGCGCGGACGTGTTCGCCCCGCAGTTGATCTCCGGGGCCGAGCCCGACACCGCCACCGCCGCGCTGCTGGCCGAGGCTCGCCGGGCGCTCCCGGCGCCGGCGCCCGCCTCCGAGGACGCGGCCCTCGTCATCGGCTGGCAGGACTGGGCGGCCGACCGGCTGCTCGCCCGCACGCCGTACGGGGACGGCGCACGGGCCGCCACCCTGCCGCCCGTGCCCCCGTTCGACCGGGAACGGCTCGGCTGGCGGACCTGGTCCGCGCGGATGGCACAACTGTCCGTCCTCGCCCTGCCAGGCCTGGACGGCCCCGTGCACGACTCCGCCCGCGCGGGCACGCTCGACCTCGCCCGCGGCACCGTCCGCGCCATGCTGCGGCGCGACGCCACCACCTCCGTCCGACTCGCCCGCTGGCTCGCCTGGGCACAGGCCGACGGCCGGCCGCTGCGCCTGGAGCTCGAGCCCGTCCTGGACCGGATCGACCAGGTCAACGACGGCACCGACCGATCCGGGCTCGAACTCGCCATAGCCCGGGCCCTGTCGAACGGGGCTCCGCGATGACCGACACCCAGATGACCGACACCCAGCTGCTCGCCACCGTCCAACAGCTCGGCTCCCGGTCGCTGGCCTGGCTGCACGACGGCTACCGGAAGGGCTACGGCCGGCTCGAGGACAACACGATCATCGACCTCGCCGAACCGAACGACGTCTACAAGCCGCTCTGCGAAGTCGCCCTGGCCGCCTCGCTCGTGATGCGCGACGGCATCACCGGCCCACGCGACACCGAGCTCGCGCGTGAGCTCCTCGAAACCGCCTGGGCCCAACTCCGGGACGGCGAGCTGCTGTACGAGCGGCAACTGCGGCACGTCACGGTCATCGACCCGCTGGAGACGTACGGCCACTTCGCCCGGGCCGGCTTCCGCCACCCCGCACTGGAGGAACTGCTCGACTCACTCGGCCGTCTGCGCTCCGTGCACGCCGTCGAGATCCCGGCCAACCGCCGGCTCGCCCTGGCCAACGCCCGGCGGATCGCGGGGCTGGAACACCGTCCGGACTGGGACGCGCTCACCGGGGCCACCTGGCTCGGCGCCCTCCCCGAACCGTGGACCATCGCCTGGCTGATCGCCTACCACGTCACCCACACCGTCTTCCACGTCACCGACTGGGGCGCCCGGCCCGAGTGCCTGCCCGAACCGATGCGCGACTACCTGCGCGACTGGCTGCCGGTCTGGCTCGACATCTGGCTGGAGATCGAGCAGTGGGACCTCGCGGGCGAACTGTTGATCGTCGACTCGTGCATCGGCCGGCCCGTCACCGGCCGGATCGGCTGGGAGGCCCTGGCCGCCGTCCAGCAGCCGGACGGCCTGATTCCGTGCGAGGGGTCGGCGCCCGACTACGACGACCCGGAGGACGCCTTCCGCGATCACGGGCACACCGCCGTGGTCGGAGTGGTGGCTGCCACCGTGGCGCTCTCGCGTGCGCTCGGCGGCACTCCGGTGACCGGGTGAACGACCTGGCCGCCGCGGTGGCGGCGGCGGTCCGGGCCGCCCAACCGCACGCCACCGCCGTCACGGTGGCCGTGGCACGCGGGGAGGCGGAGGAGGTGCACTGCCACGGACGGCTCGGACACGAGCCGACCGCGCCGCCGTGCACGCCGGACACCGTCTTCGAACTCGGCTCGGTGACCAAGACCTTCACCGCGCTGCTGCTGGCCGACATGGCCGTGCGTGGCGAACTCGCCCTGGACGACCCGATGGAGGACCGGCTTCCGCGCCACTGGCGCCCGGCGCGCGTCCGCTCGGCCGAACCGATCCGGCTGCTGCACCTGGCCACCCACACCTCCGGCCTGTCCCGCCTACCGCCGGGGCTGCTCGCGAGCGCCCTGCCGGCCTGGTCCAGCAACCCCTACGCCGCCTACGGCGACGAGCAGTTGAGGGACGGACTGGCCCGAACCACCGTACGCGGGAGACCGGGCAGCCGGTTCAGGTACTCCAACTACGGGGTCGCGCTCCTCGGCCGGGCGCTCGCCGAGACTGCGGGGATCCCGTACGAGCAGCTGCTCGCCGAACGGATCTGCCGACCGTTGGGCCTGCGCTCCACGGGCTGCGCACCGGACACACCGGGGCGGGCCGTAGGACACCGACGCGGGCGGGCACTACCGCCCTGGCGGATCCCCGGGCTCCCGGGAGCCGGCGCGGTACGGGCCGGCGGGGCCGACCTGCTGCGCTATCTGAGGCTCCATCTCGACGGAGCAGAAGGCGAGTTGGGGGCAGCAGCGCGGGACGTCCAACGCTCGAGACTGCGGCTGCCGCACTCCACCGACCGGATCGGCCTGGTCTGGATGCACCGCCGCTCGGGCGACCGGGACCTCTACTTCCACTCCGGTGGCACCCGGGGGTTCACCGCCTTCGTCGGATTCTCACCGGAGGGATCGGCCGCCGTAGCCGCACTGGCCAACACCGGGCCGGCACTGAACGGACGGTTCGTACAGGCCGGGTACGAGGTGCTGCGGGCCGTGAGCCGCGCCGGCTAGACGGCCGCCGCCTTGGCCCGGTCGGCGGCGATGTGCACCGCCAGACCGGCGAGCACCGCGCCCATCACGTACCGCTGGACGCGCAGCCAGGCCGGGCGGCGGCCGAGGAAACCCGCGATGCCGCCCGCGGTCATCGCGATCAGGCCGTTCACGCCGACCGCGATCACAATCTGGACCAGGCCCAGCACCAGGCTCTGCAGGGCGACGTGCCCGCGCTCGGGCGCCACGAACTGGGGCAGCAGCGAGACGTACATGATGGCGATCTTGGGGTTGAGCAGGCAGGTCAGGAAGCCCATCGCGAACAGGCGGCGCGGCGGGTCCGGCGGCAGCTGCTGCGGGGCGAACACCGCCGTGCCGCCGGGCTTGACCGCCTTCCAGGCCAGCCAGAGCAGGTAGCCGACACCGGCCAGCTTGATCCCGGTGTAGAGGGCGGGGACGACCGAGAAGACCGCGGCCACTCCGGCCGTCACGGCGACCAGGTAGACCAGGAAGCCGGTCGCCACGCCGGTCAGCGAGACCAGGCCGGCCCGGCGGCCCTGGGATATCGAGCGCGACACCAGGTAGATCATGTTCGGCCCCGGGGACAGCGCCATGCCCAGCGCCACGGCGGCGATGCCGAGCACGGCGTGGCCGTCCACTGCGGATGTCAAGGTGTCCAACGCATCCAGCTCTTCCATGCGAGGAGGCTAGGGCGCGGATCCCGCTCGATGCAATGATGGCTTTGCGCTCGGTGCAATGTCTGCTCGGCGCTATCTCTGCACGGTGTATCCCTGCTAGGTGCAATGTCTTCTGGGCGCGAAGAAGGGGCTCGGAGACCGATGGACGACTACCACCTGATCGCGGACCGGGTCGCCGCCGACATCACGGCCGGGAGGCTGCGACCCGGCCAGCAGCTGCCCACCCAGCGGGCCTTCGCCCGTAGCCGGGGCATCGCCGCCTCGACCACGGGCCGGGTCTACCGCGAACTGGCCCGGCGCGGGCTGACCGTCGGCGAGGTCGGGCGGGGCACCTTCGTCCGGGCCGGGCGCGGTACGGCGGCGGACGACGGACGGATCCCGCTCGCCGAACCGGCCGACGCGCCGATCGACCTGGAGCTCAACTACCCCACCACACCTGGACAGTCCGAACTGCTGGCCGCCGCCCTGGCACCGCTGCTGCGGGCGGACGCGCTGGGCGAGGCGCTGCGGCCGGTCGGCGCGGCGGGGACGGCGGCCGCCCGGCGGGCCTTCGCGGAACTGCTGTCGACGGATGCGGGCGGCTGGGGCGCCGACCCTCGGGAGCTGCTGTTCGCGGGCAACGGGCGGCAGGCGGTCGCGGGGGCGCTCGCCGCGCTGGTGCCGCCCGGGCAGCGGCTGGGGGTCGAGGCGCTGACGTACCCGGTGGTCAAGGCCGTGGCCGGGCAGTTGGGCATCCGGCTGGTGCCGCTCGCGGTCGACGAACACGGGCTGCGGCCCGACGCCCTGGCGGCAGCCCACCGCGCGGCGCCGCTGAGCGCGGTGTACGTCCAGCCCCGGCTGCACAATCCGCTCGGCACCAGCCTGCCGCCCGAGCGGGCGGCCGCCCTGGCCGGGGAGCTGCGCCGACTGGACCTGCCGGTGGTCGAGGACGCTATCTGGTCCTTCCTGCGGCCCGGGTCGGCTCCGCTCGCCGCGCTGGCGCCCGAGCGGACGGTGCTGGTCGACAGCCTCTCCAAGCGGCTCGCCCCCGGACTGACCACCGGGGTCGCGGTTGTCCCGGACGGGCTGCGCGAGCGGGTCGCGGCGGCCCTGCGGGCCGGCGGGTGGACGCCGAACGGCTTCGCGCTGGAGGCGGCTGTGCGCTGGATCGGGGACGGGACGCCGACCGCGGTGGCAGCGGCGAAGCGTGCGGACGCGACCGCCCGGCAGGCACTGGCCCGGGAGATGCTTCCCGGGCAGCGGCTGCGGGCGGACCCGTGCTCGTACTACCTGTGGTGGGAACTGCCGGGGGCCTGGCGGGCGGAGACCTTCGTCGCCGCGGCCGCCCGGGCGGGCATCTCGATCACACCCGCGGCCGCCTTCGCGGTGGATCCGCGGAGCACCCCGTCCGCGGTGCGGGTGGGTCTGGCCTCGCCGCCGTTGCCGGTGCTGGGGTGGGCGCTGGGGGTGCTGGCGGGGATCGCGGGTGGCGGGTGACAACTGACAGGTAACAGATAACAGCGGACAGATGACAGCTGACAGATTTCGAAAGTTGTTATCTGTTATCTGAAATCTGTCAGCTGTTCGCTGTCAGCAGTCAGCAGTCAGTAAGGCAGCTGTCACGCGCCGCCCGTCCGCCGCCCGCCGTCAGTCCCCCGCCCCCGTCCGTTCCCTCCGCACCGCCGTGTCGGCCGCACCACCGGCCCCGACGGCGCGCAGGCGGGAGGCGGCGGTGGCCGCGAGCTGCGGGGCGAGCTTGGCGACGTCGCGGGAGCCGACCACGGCGATCAGGCTCGGCAGCAGCCAGCGCACCGGCTGCATCCCGCGCAGCCATGCCTGGGCGTACACATGGGCGGAGCGCCGGGCGATACCGGCGACGATCCGGTCCACGGCCGGCTCCAGTGGGTACGTCTTGTTGGCCGGCCACGGCAGCCGGCTGCGCATCTGCTTGAGCACGGCATCCTCGTCGGCACCGCGCACCATGTCCGTGTCGGTCCAACTCAGGTACCCCACACCGACCTTGACCCCCTGGTAGGCGACCTCGGCGCGGATCGAGTGGGCGAAGGCCTCCACCCCGGACTTGCTGGCGCAGTAGGCGCTCATCAGCGGCGCCGGGGTGAGTGCGGCGAGCGAGGCGATCTGCAGCAGGTAGCCGCGGCTCTCGGTGAGGGCCGGCAGGAAGGCCCGCGCGGTGGCGACACTGCCCAGCAGATTGACCTCGATCACTCGACTGAACGCCCGGTGGTCGCTGTCGGCGAGCGGTCCGCCGATCGCGATCCCGGCATTGGCGACCACGGTGTCGATCCGCCCGTAGTGCTCCTTGATCCGCTCGGCGGTGGCGCCGAGCGCCTCCAGGTCGGTGACGTCCACCTCCCAGGCGGTCGCGTCGGCGCCGCACTGCGCCGCGACGGCCTTCAACTCCTCGGGCTCCAGGCCCAGTAGAGCGACCTTGGCCCCGCATCGGGCCAGCTTCCGGGCCAGCGAGGCACCGACCCCACGGGCGGCCCCGGTGACCACCACGACCTGCGCGGACAGCGGCGGGATGGCGTTCATGCGACGGTGGTCCTCTCGACGGCGGGGTCGACGGCAGGGGCGGAGGCGGGCGCGGAGGCAGGAGCAGGAGCGGAGGCAGCAGCAGGGACGGAAACGGTCTCGGTGGGCGCGCCCGCCAGATGGGCGCAGGCCATCCGGTGGATCTCGGCCGCGACCTCCGCCGGGCGCTCCAGCGGCGCCATGTGACCGACCCCGGGAAGCAGCAACAACCCCTGTGGGTCGGCGAGTTCGGCGACCATCCGGTGGGCGTGCACCGGCGGGGTGAGCCGGTCGGCGGTGCCCACCACCACGGCGGTGGGGGCGGTGATCCGGCCGAGCCCGGCCCGTACGTCCAGCCGGTCGAGCACTCCGGCCCAGTGGTAGCGGACCGCGGTCGGGCAGGCGTGCACGATCCGGGCCGTCGCCTCGACCTGCCCGGCAGGTGAACTCGGCCCCATGGTCGCATACTTGAGCGCAGCCCGACTCAGTCCCGAGACCGGCCCGAGCGGCAACCGGGAGCGCAGCAGCTGCCGGTGCAGGAAGCGCCGCAGACCCGGGGCGCGCACGCCGTCCGGCAGGACGGTGAGCTCGGCGACCAGGTCGGCCGGCCCGGTGGAGATCAAGACGTTCGCGGCGGTGCGCTCGGCGACCTCGGGGCGGCCGCCGGCGGCCATGATGGTCATGCCACCCATGCTGTGCCCGGCCAGCACGGCCCGTTCCCCCGCCGGGACGGTCCGCGCGAGCACGGCGGCCAGGTCCTCGGCGAGCGCCCGGGTGGAGTAGCGGGCCCGACTGGGCGGGATCTCGCTCTGCCCGTGGCCGCGCTGGTCGTAGGCCACCACCCGGTAGCGGTCGGAGAGTTCGCGGATCACCGGGGCCCAGAAGGCGGTCGAGCAGGTCCAGCCGTGGGACAGCACCACGGTGGGCGCGCCGGGTTGGCCGTGCACCTCGGCGTGCAGCCGGATGCCGTCCGCCGACCGGATGCTCAACTCCTCGACGGGCGTGGGCGGAACGTACTCGGCGGGCAGCTGGACGGCACTCATGCGGTGGCCTCCTGGGCGGCGGTGGAAGCGACGGGACGGGCGGTGCTCGGTTCGGTGCGCATGATCAGCTCGTACTCACCCAGGTCGACCTTGCGGGTGGCGCGGCGGAAGGAGGTCGTGGAGCCGGGCCAGAGCACGGTGTTCTTGCCGTTCGGGTCCAGGTACCAGCTGCGGCAGCCGCCGGTGGTCCAGACGGTGCGGTCCATCCGGTGCTGGAGTTCCAGGTTCCACTGCCGCTGGGCCCGGACGGTGGGCTGCATGGCGGCGGCGCCCACCGTGTCGAGTGTGGTCAACGCGTCGATCATGTAGTTCAGTTGGGACTCGATCATGAGGATCATCGAGCTGTTGCCGAGGCCGGTGTTGGGGCCGATCACGAAGAAGAGGTTGGGGAAGCCGTGCACGGCCGAGCCGCGCAGGGCCTCCATGCCGTCCTTCCACTCCTCCGCCAGACTGGTCCCGTTCACCCCGAACACCCGGGCACCGATGGGCATGTCGGTGACGTGGAAGCCGGTACCGAAGACGATCGCGTCGACCTCGTGCTCGCTGCCGTCGGCGGCCACCAGGGTGGAGCCGCGCAGTTCGCGCAGGCCGGAGGAGACGACCTCGGTGTTGGCCGCGGCGAGCGCCGGGTAGTACGTGTTGCTGAGCAGGATGCGCTTGCAGCCGATCCGGTAGTCCGGGGAGAGCCTGGCGCGCAGCGCGGGGTCGGCGACGCCCTGGGCGATGTGGCGCTCGGCGAGCTGCTGGACGACCCGCAGCAGCCCGGGGCGGCGCACGAAGGCGTCGACCTGCAGCTCGCGGAGCGCGAACAGGGTGCCGCGACGGATCTTGGCGGTGACCGGCAGCCGGCCGTGCAGCCACTTCTCCAGCTGGCTGATCTCGCGGTCGCGGCGCGGCAGGACCCAGGCGGGGGTGCGCTGGAAGACGGTCAGCGTGCCGACCTTCGGCTGGATCGACGGGATGATCTGGGCGGCGGAGGCGCCGGTACCGACCATCGCCACGCGCTTGCCGGTCAGGTCGAAGTCGTGGTCCCAGCGGGAGGAGTGGAAGACCTTGCCGGGGAAGGTGCTCAGGCCGGGCAGGTCGGGGATCTGCGGGTCGGCGAGCGGTCCGGCGGCGGAGACGACGGCGTCGGCGGTCCACTGACCGGCCGAGGTGGTGATCCGCCAGCGGGTCCGCTCGGCCTCCCAACGGGCCTCCAGCACCTCGGCGTTGAAGCGCAGGTGCGGGCGGATTCCGAAGACGGTGGCGACCTTCTCCAGGTAGGCGCGGATGTCGGGCTGGCCGGAGAAGCTGCGCGGCCAGTCGGGGTTGGGCGCGAAGGAGAAGGAGTAGAGGTGCGAGGGTACGTCGCAGGCGCAGCCGGGGTAGCTGTTGTCGCGCCAGGTACCGCCGACCGAGTCCGCGCGCTCCAGCACGACGAAGTCGGTGATGCCGGCGCGGCGCAGCCGGACGGCCGCACCGAGGCCGCCGAAGCCGGAGCCGATCACCGCCACCCGCACGTGCGGTACGGCCTCCGCTGCGGCGCCGGGGTCGGGCGCCGGGGTCGCGCCGGGGCGGGGGCGCTTGCTGCTGGATGCCATGCGGCCTCCTCCTGAGGGTGGGGCGGTGGTCTTCACGCTCTTCCGGGGGCGGCGCCCTCGGAAACCTCCGGGGCCGCGCCCCGGAGCCCTGCCGATCGCGCCAGTAATCACTGGCATGGTGGGCAGGGTAGTCCTTGCTGACACCGGATGGAAGAAGCACGACAGCCCGGATCCACCGGAAGTCCCCGGAATTCCGGGAGGGCCCGCCGCCGACCTGACGGACCTATGCTGATCGCCGTGGACAAGGTCAGAGCTGCTGCGGACGACAGAAAACGCGAGTACCGGGTGGAGGAACTGGCCGAAGCGGCCGGGATCACCACCCGCACCCTGCGCTTCTACCGTGAGCGCAAACTGCTCCAACCGCCCCGCAAGGAGGGCCGGATCGCCTGGTACGGCGAGGAGCACCTGACCCGGCTGCGGATGATCGGCGAACTGCTCGACCGCGGCCACACCCTGGGCGGGATCGCCGAACTGATCGGCGCCGGCGAGAGCGGACAGGACGTCGCGGAGCTGATCGGGCTCGAAGCCGCGATCGTCGCCCCCTGGTCGGACGAGACCCCGGTGCGCCTGGAGTGGGACGAGCTCAAGGCCGCCTTCGGGGACCAGCTCACCGAGGAGAACACCGCCGAATCGATCGCCCAGGGCTACATCACGGTCGAGGAGGACGGGATCACCCACGTCAGCCGCCGGCTGATGGACGCCACCACCGAGCTGGTCGCCGAGGGCGTACCGCTCTCGGCCGTACTGGACGCCAGCCGGCGCACCCGGGAACACGTCGACGCCATCGCCGAGATCTTCATCGAGGTGGTCAGCGACCACCTGCTGAGCGTGCTCTCCGCCGACACCCCGCTGGCACCGGGCGAGGCGGCCAAGCTCACCGAACGCATCCTGCGGGTACGGCCGCTCGCCCGCACCGTCGCCGACGCGCAGTTCACCCTCGCGATGGACCGCCGGGTGCGTGCCGAGTACGCCGAACTGCTGCGCCAGCGACGGGAGTACGGCTCCGAGGCGTAGTGGGGCGGCTGGGCGGGCAGGGATTTCCGCGCCCCGTCAGTCCGTTGAGGAGCCGCCGATGCCCCGCACCCTCGGCCGTCGAACCCCCGATCGTCGAACTCTCAGTCGCCGCACGGCACTCGGTCTCGCCGCCGGGCTCGCACCCGGCCTCCTGCTCGCCGCCTGCGGGCCCGACTCCCCCACGCCGGGCGGCGGTTCGACGGGCTCCGGCGGCACCCGGACCGTCCAGCACGCGCGCGGCACGAGCACCGTACCGGACCGGGCCGCGCGGGTGGTGGCGCTGGACACGGACGCCCTCGACTCGGTGGTCACCCTCGGGCTGAGCCCGGTCGGCGCCACCACCGTCAGCGAGGGCGCGCCCTTCCCCGGGTACCTCCCCGCCGAGCGGCTGGCCGGGACGAAGGCGGTCGGCACGATCGGCCAGCCGAACCTGGAGGCGATCGCGGCGCTGCGGCCCGATCTCATCCTCAGCAACCAGGTCCGCGACGACAAGCGGTACGACCAGCTGTCCAGGATCGCTCCGACCGTACTGTCCAGGACCACCGGCCCGGCCTGGAAGGAGAACGTCCGGCTGCACGCCGAGGCGATGGGCCGCGGGGCCGAGGCCGAGGCGGCGGACGCGGCGTACCGGGCCAAGGTGCGGGACCTCGTGACCGCACTGGGCGGGCCGGCCAAAGCGGCGGCCACCCGGGTCGAGATGGCCCGCTTCCTGGCCGGCGCGCCCACCCGGCTCTACCTCGACGACACCTTCATCGGCTCGCTGTTCAAGGACCTCGGGCTCGGCCGCCCGGCCAACCAGGGCAAGCCGGGGTTCTCGCTGGAGATCAGCCCCGAGCAGGTGGACCAGGCGGCGGCCGACGTCATCTTCTACTCGGTGTACGGGGACCCGGCGAAGTCCGACCGGACCCGGATCACCGAGGGAGCGCTTTGGAAGAACATCGACGCCGTCCGCAACGGCCGGGTGTACCAGGTGGACGACAGCCTCTGGATGCTCGGCATCGGCTACACCGGGGCCGGGCTGATCCTGGACCAGATCCGCAAGGACCTGGTGTGACGGCCGTCGGGTGGGGGCTGACAGTTCACAGAGGACGGCTGGCGGCTGACAGATCACAGCGAACAGATTTCAGATAACAGATGTTGAAATCTGTTATCTGTTCGCTGTGATCTGTTCGCTGCTACTTGTCAGCCGTCACCGGCCGGCCTCGTCAGCCGTCCACCACCCCCGGCGCCAGCGCGGGCGACGGGAAGACGTGCCGGGCCTCGCCGCCCGCCCACCAGACACCGATCGCGAACACCGCCGTCGCCTCCAGCAGCCCCGCCCGGTCCAGGCCGCCGCAGTGCACCGGCGTGCAGCCCATCGAAGCCACCAGCTCGGCGGTGAGGGCCGCAGCCGATCGATCGTCCGCGCAGTACGGGACGCCGAGTGGCGCCCCCTCGAAGCGGGGCCGTGGCAGCGACCAGATGCTCTCGTGGCAGACGCCGAACGCCTTCACCACCCGCGCCGCCGGGGCCGCCGAGGCGAGCCGCCCAGCCATGGAGTCGGCAGCTCCCGCCGTGGTCAGCGCCGGCCCGTCCGGGCCCGGGGCCATCGGGACGGTGCAGTCCAACAGGACCCGTCCGGCCAGTTCGTCCGCCAGCGACGCGACCACCGGCTCCGCCGCCCCGGCCGGAAGCGCGACCAGCACCGCCTGCCCGAACCGCGCCGCCTCCACGGGTTCGCCGCCGCCCGCGGCCCCGATCGCCCCGGCGAGCTTCCGTGCCGCCGCCGCGTCCCGACCACCCACCACCACCTCGTGCCCGGCCCGTACCCACGCCCCGCCCAGTGCGCCCGCCATGGCGCCGGTGCCGAGAATGCCGATCCGCATGGTCCATCCACTCCTCGTCACGTGAAATGCCGTGCCCGGACGCTAGCCGGGTCGATGCACACCGCCGGGTAGGCAACGGGCAGGGCAGGATGGACCCATGCGGAACGAAGGCGTCAGCGACGAGCGATCGGGCGGCGGGCCGGGCAGCGCCCCGGGCGGCGCTGCGGGGTTCGCCGCGGACTGCCGCGCCCGACTGGCCTTCGAGGTGATCGCCAACCGTTGGGACAACGTGGTGCTGTACGTCCTCGGCGAGGGCGGACCGATGCGCCCGCGCACCCTGCTGGACCGGATCGGCGGCCTCAGCCCGAAGGTGCTCAACGAAACGCTGCGGCGACTGGAGTACAACGGCCTGGTGGAGCGCCACCGTTACGCCGAGGCCCCGCCGCGCGTCGACTACGCCCTGACCGATGCGGGCACCGCCCTGCTCGACCCGATCCGCGCCCTCGGCGCCTGGGCAGAGACCCACGCGGACTCCGTCCTCGCCGCCCAGGAGAGGTACGAAAACAACAGCAGTTGACGGTACGTCACCTCAGCCAGCCTGTCAGTCCCGCGTGCCATCCTCCTCGTGCACCCACGACAACCGGAGGCACCCGTGCACACCGATCTGGACGAACTGGAAGTCCTCACCCTCTTCGTGGCGGACGTCCCCGCCGCGAAGGCCTTCTACCAGGAGGTCTTCGGCCTGCCGGTGGTCCACGAGGACGACGCCTCGGCCGTCCTCCGACTGCGGAACCTGCTGCTCAACCTGCTGGCGGCGGACCAGGCGCCCGAGCTGGTGGAGCCCGCGCCGGTGGCAGCGCCCGCCGTGGGGGTGCGGGCGCTGCTGACCGTCCGGGTCCCGGACGTGGACGCGGTCTGCGCCCAACTGGCAGAGCGCGGCGTCGCGTTGCTCAACGGCCCGGTGGACCGCCCGTGGGGCCGCCGGACGGCCGCCTTCGCCGACCCGGCGGGTCACGTCTGGGAGGTCGCCCAGGACCTCACCTGACCCGCCTGACCCGCCTGCCCCGCGCCCCACCCGCCACGCCCGACGCGCGCACCGACGACGGGAGCGACGGTGGTCCGCACACCGTCGCCCCCGCCGTCCGACCCGGCCGTTCGGCACCCACGGTCCGACCGGGCCCTGCTCGGACGCGCCCCGGGTCGGGCCTGCCCAACTCAGGCCCGACCCGGTTCAGGCCCGAGTCAGTTGACGTTGACCGCGGTCCAGGTGGCCGCCACCGCGTTGTACTCGGCACTGTTCGCGCCGTACAGGTCCGACGCCGCGCTCAGGGTGGCCGCACGGGCGCCCGCGTAGTCGGTCGTCGAGGTGAAGTACACGGTCAGCGCCCGGTACCAGATCTGCGCGGCCTTGTCCCGGCCGATGCCGGCGAGCGAGGAGCCGTCCGCCGTCGGGCTGTTGTAGTTGAACCCGTTGATCGTCTTCGCGCCGCTGCCCTCGGACAGCAGGTAGAAGAAGTGGTTCGCCACACCGGACGAGTAGTGCACGTCCAGGTTGCCGACGTTGGCGTCCCAGTAGTCGGCCGAGGAGCCGTCCTTGCTGGGCTGGTCCATGTAGCGCAGCGGGCTGCCGTCGCCGCGCAGGTTGATCAGCTCGCCGATCTGGTAGTTCGGCGGGTTGGAGGGCAGGTTGGCGTACCACTCCACCATGGTGCCCATGATGTCGGAGGTGGCCTCGTTGAGGCCGCCGGACTCGCCCGAGTAGTTCAGGCTGGCGGTCGCCGCGGTGACGCCGTGGGTCATCTCGTGGCCGGCCACGTCGATCTCGGTGAGCGGCGCGCTGTTGTTGTTGCCGTCGCCGTACGACATGCAGAAGCAGTCGTCGCTCCAGAACGCGTTGACGTAGTTGGAGCCGTAGTGCACCCGGCTGAGGGCGCCGACGCCGTCGTTGCGGATGCCGTTGCGGCTGAACGTGTTCTTGTAGAAGTCCCAGGTGGTGGCGGCGCCGAACTGGGCGTCCACGGCGGCGGATTCGCGGCTGTTGTTGGTGCCGTCGCCGAAGCTGTTGCTGGGGTTGGCGAACAGCGACCCGCTGCCCGACTCGCTGTTGTTCATGTCCGTGGTGGACTGGCCGCCGCGGCTGGTGTCCTTGAGCTCGAACTGCGAGCCGTTCTCATTGGTGTTGAGGGGGACCTGGCCGACGAAGATGCCGTTGCCGGTACCGGCGGCGGTCTCGATCTTCTCGTGGGTGGAGAGGACCTTGCCGTCGGCCGCGTCGGTGACCAGGATCTGGGCGCTCGGGGTGCCGTCGGCGCGCACGCCCTCGACGGTGGTCCGGTAGGCCAGGCGCGGGTTGCCGTCGGTGGCCCAGACGACCAGCTCGGCCTTGCCGACCTGGTGCACGCCGGCGATCGGGGACTCGTCGGAGTCGATGGTCTGGCCGATGGTGGCCTTGACCGTGCCGGAGGCCTGGTCGGCGGCCTTGTCCGCGGGGATCTTCGGAGTCAGGCTCGGCAGCGCGATCCGGGCGGAGACGGCCTTGTCCACCGACTTCACGGCGCCGCCGGGCTTCTGGTGGACGACCAGGTCGCCGCCGATCACCGGGAGGCCCGCGTAGGTGCGCTCGAAGCGCAAGTGACGGGTGCCGTCCTGGTCGACGACGGCGTCCTTGGCCACCAGCTTCTCCTGGCCGCCGAGGCCGAGCGCCTGGGCGAGCGGGGTGGACTGGCCGTTGGCCACGGCGAGCACGGCCGCGTGCTGCGAGGCGGCCTGTGCCTGCAGCGACGGGGACGCGGGGGCGGCCTGGGCGGCGGTGGTGGCCACCTGGATGACACCGGTCAGCATGGCCGTGGCCGAAAGCACGGCAACAGCGGCGAGCTTACGCTTCAACGTAAGAGTCCTTCCGGGAAACCGCGTCTGGGCGCGGTCGCGCCGCGCTCCGGGGGCCGGGGTCGGCACCTGTGGGGCGGAGCGGGCGCTGACGTGCAGGAACCCCGTGCGGTCGAGCGGCTTGCCACCGAGGGGTGGGGGTGGGGGGCTACCGCTGGGGGGTGACCAGAAGCATGACAATCCAGCAGGTGAATTGACAGGTCTGCATCAGTGATTGGCCAGGTCCCGCCAGTTGGTAAAGGGATTCAAAAGGCGGTCGAACCAGGGCAATTCGAGCGGCCTCGCAGGGGGTTCCGATCCGAACCAGGCCCGACCGCCTGCGCCGACGGCGGGTCGGCCACCGACGGTCGGCCGGGGTGTCAATACCGATGACCGGCCGATCGACTTTTACATCCTTGTAGAAGTTTCCATACATACCCTTGACGCCCCGGTGGCGAGGTCCCGCCACCGAACGCCCTTGCCCGCCAGGGTGACGGCCTGATAGAGGCCGGCACCCCGGTGACCGGGCGCCTACGCGCCGTACTCCCTTGCGGCGGCCAGCAGTTGGCGCAACGAGGGGTTCACCATCGGACGGCCGGCCACACTCACCGTCGGCACGGTCTCGTTGCCGTCCGCGACCGAACGCACGAAGGCGGCCGCGTCCTGGTCCTTCCAGATGTTGACCCGGGTGAAGCGGCGGCTGTACCGCAGGCGGGTGAAGAGCAAGCCGAACCGCAGCTTCATGCAGTAGGTGCACAAGGGGCGCCAGTAGAGCACCACTTCGCCGGTCCCGGCCACCCCGTCCGCCGTCGCACCGCTCGCCGCGTCCGTCACTGCAACCTCCACTCCTGCGCCGTGTTCCCGGGTGTGCACGCGACCATGGTGAGCTCGTTGCCGGGGCCGTTGTCCGTCATGCACGACTGGTTCTGGTAGTCGGCCAGCGTGTACGAGCCCGGGGTGCTGCCGTTGCGGACCGTCCACCGGGTGAGGAAGCTGAACCCGTTGCTCAGCACGACCTTGCCGTCCATGGTCTGGACCAGCTGCGGGCCGCCGTTGTTGCAGGCGTTGAACACGATCCAGCTGCCCGGGTCGGTGGCGCGCACCCAGCCGTACTGCGAGGCACCGCCGAGGACGATCGGGTTGTCGCCGTTCAGGTTGTCGTTGCGCATCCCGATCGGACGGCCGTTCCTGACACTCACGATAGTGCTCCAGCTGCTGCCGCCGCAGGACGCGGGACGGGAGGCCGCCGGCGGGGCGGACGGGTTGCCGCCCGCCGACGAGCCGCCCGCACCGGCCGAACCCCCGGAACCGGCCGAACCTCCCGAGCCGCCTGAACCGCCGCCCTGGGAGGCCGGGTTGCCGGGCTTGGCGGGCGACTGGTCCGCCGCCGTACCCCCGCCCGCGGGCTGGCCGCCCGAAGCCCCACCGGCCGCAGCGCCGCCGCCGGGGTTCGAGCCGCCGCGCCCCTGGGAGCCGCTGCCGCCCTGCGCCGGTGCGGGAACGGGCAGTTGGGTACCGGGCGGCAGCCCGCCGCCGGTGGCCTGCTGGTCGGCGGTCGGGGTGGCCGACGGGGTGTCGGTCGGTGACGGCGTGACGGGTCCGGAGCCGGCCGCGGAGGTGGTGGCCGGGACCGCCGGGACCGTCACCACCACGGTGGGCTGGGCGGCGGGTGGCACGGCCGCGTCGGACCGGCCGGGGCCGCGGTCGACCAGCAGCACCGTCGCCGTGCCCATCGAGATCACGATCGGGACGACGACCGGGAGCAGCAGGGTACGGCGCGAGCGGCGTCGGCCGGGCTCGGTCTCCCCCTGCGGGTCCATCCGCACGACCTGCTCCGGACGGACCGGGGCGGCCCCGGCAGCGGCCCCCGCCGGGACGACGGCGGCGCCGCGGTTCGGAGCACCGGTCGGGTCGGCGGGTGCGGCACCGGGTGCGTCGCCAGGTGATGCACCGGCTTCGACACCGGCCTTGGGAGCCGCCGAAGGTACGGCCCCGGCCCCGCCGCCGACACCGCCCGCCCCGGCCCCGCCGGCGTCCGCCCGCAGGTCGATCGTCCCGCTGTCCGCCGCCTTCCGCGCCGCCCCCGGCAGCCCGATCGCCACCCGGGCCGCCGCCGCCATTCCGGCCGCGCTCTCGAAGCGGTCCTCGGGCTGCTTGGCCAGCGCGGTGGCGATCAGCGCCCGGACCGCCGCCGGGAAGGTCTCCGGCAGCTCCGGTACCGGCTGGTTGACGTGCTTGAGCGCGACCTGCAGCGGCCCCTCGCCCTGGTACGGCACCCGACCGACCAGCAGCTCGTAGCCGACCACGCCGATCGAGTACAGGTCGGAGGCCGGGCCGGTAGCCTCCCCCGAGGCCTGCTCGGGGGACATGTAGGCCGCGGTGCCGATGACCGCGTACGGCGCGGTGAGCTTGGTGCTGGCGACGGCCCGGGCAATGCCGAAGTCGGTGATCACCACCCCGCCGTCCTCGCGCACCATCAGGTTGGAGGGCTTGAGGTCGCGGTGCACGATCCCCCGCCGGTGGGCGGCGTGCAGCGCGTCCAGGGCGTCGGCGAGCAGGCGCAGCGCGCGCTCGGCGCTCATCGGACCGTCGTCCTCGAGCACCCGGTCCAGCGGCCGGCCCTCGATCAGGTCCATCACGATGTACGCGCAGCGGGCGTCGTCGCCGTCCCCGCCGCTCTCCCCGTAGTCGTGCACGCCCACGATGCCGGGGTGGTCGACCGCGGCGACCAGCTGGGCCTCACGGCGGAACCGCTGGAGGCCGGTGCCGTCCTCGAACAGGTCCGCGCGGAGGATCTTCACGGCGACCGGCCGGGCCAGCACCCCGTCCTCGGCCCGCCAGACCGCCCCCATCCCCCCGCCGCCGACCTTCTCGACCAGCGTGTACCGCCCGCCGAGCACAGTGCCCGCGCTACTCATCTCCCCTGCCCCCAGGTGTCATGACCCTCCCCGCCGGGTCGTCGGCACACAGTGTGCCAGAGCGTGCCGCAGGCTCAGCAGCCGCTGTGAGAAGGGAGATTGCCCCCGGGAGTCAGGCCTTCCGGGCGATTCGGACCTGCCGGGACACCGCGCGGACGGCCTCGGCGACCACCCCCGGCCGGTCCTGGTGGACGGCGTGCCCGGCTCCGGGCACCACCAGGTGGACGCCGAGGGCGGCACCGGCCGTGATCCGCGCCTGGGCGGCGGTGAAGCGGGCCCGCAGCCCGCGGGGCAGCCCGAGCGTCGCGCTCAGCACGGTGACCGGCACCTCGGGCGACGGCCCGGCGGCCCGACGGCGGCGGAGCTGCCCGGTCGCCCTGTTCGACAACCGGTTCTCGGCCAGTACGGCCCGCCGCTGGTGGGGGTGGGCGAGGACGGCCGCCTCGGCCCGGGCCGCCGCGTTGCCCGGGCCCGGCACATCACGGGTGCCCGGCACGTCACCGGTGCCCGGCACGTCACCTGTGCCCGGCGCGGCGGGCACCCGCGCCGCCCGGAACAGCCCGATCCGCAGCAATCCGATCCGGACCAGCTCGATCCGGAGCAGCAGTGACTCGATCACGCTGATCGCCCGTGGCCGGAAGTCCTCGTGCGCCGGATCGACCAGGACCAGTCCGGCCACCAGCTCCGGCCGTTCCCTGGCCAGGAGTTGGGCCAGTTGCCCGCCCCAGCTGTGCCCGACCAGCACAGCCGGCCCGGCGTCGAGGTGCCGCACCAGCGCGGCCAGGTCCGCGACCTGCGTGTCCAGGGTCGGGGTCGGAGCGCGGTCGGGTTCGCTGGCGCCGAGCCCGGCCCGGTCGTACGCCACGACCCTGGCCCGCCCGGCGAGTTCGGGCAGCAGCGGGGCCCAGGTGAGCGAGCTGGTGCCCATCCCGGCGACCAGGACGACCGGCGGACCGCCGCCCGTCCCGGGCCCCGTTTCCAGCCAGCGCAACGCCCGTCCGTCACGGTCGAGTTCGCCCCGCCGCACGCCGCCGGGCAGCTGCTCGGCCAGCGCCTCGGCGATGACCTGCTGAACTCCGGTCAGGGCCGGTGCCCGGCCGGTTCGCCCACTCCACCTGCTGGTTGCCACTTCCGCTCCCCCGGTCGGCCACAACGGCGGGGCCACTCTACGTCCTTCCGTCTTTACGTCTCTCCGGCTCTCCGGCTACGGCCGGACGAGGTGCCGGGGCGGCGAACCGGAGTGCTACGCCGCTAGGTTGCGCTTCAACAGGTCGAACAGTGCCGACCAGTGCCGAGCGTCACCGCCCGCGTGGTACCGGGTGGTGTCGGCCTGGGTGTAGCCGTGTCCGGCGCCCTCGTACACCTCCGTCCGGTGGCGGACCCCGGCGGCGGTGAGGGCCTCGTCGAGCCGGGCGATCTGCTCGGGCGGCATCGACTCGTCCTGGTCGGCGTGGCCGAAGTGCAGCTCCGCGGTGATGCGTTCGGCGCGCAGGTGCGGGCTGTCCGGGCGGTCGGTGGCGAGGTGGCCGCCGTGGAAGGCGCCGACCGCGGCGATCCGGTCCGGGTGGCTGACGGCGGCGCTCAGGGCCAGGTAGGCGCCGAGGCAGTAGCCGGTGACGCCGATCGGGCCGTCCTGAACCAGCGGGGACTCCTCGAACCAGGCCAGGAAGCCGTTCGCGTCACGCGCGGCCGTCTCCGGGTTGCTGGCGCCGAAGAGCAGCGGGCCGAGCTGGGCGAAGATCTCGTCGCACTGCTCGATGTCGATCATCTCGGGCAGTTCCACCAGCGGGGCGCGGCCGCTGCGGTAGTAGAGGTTGGGGACGAGGACGGTGTAGCCGGCCTCGGCGATCCGGTCGGCCATGGCCTTCAGGTGGGGCCGGAGCCCGAAGGCGTCCTGATAGAGCAGCACGCCGGGGTGGGGCAGGCCGTCATCGGGGTGGGTGAGGTAGGCGTCGGCGACGCCGTCTGCTGTCGGAATGTCCACGAGGGTTCCGCGCACGGTCATGGGTGAAAGCTCTCCTTGGGGTCGCGGGCAGCGTAGCCGCTGCGGACCCGGAACCGGGAACGCTCATGCCGGGGCGAGGCGTTGGGCCTGGCATGGGGCTGGTCGTGGGAGTGGCGTGCGTGGCCTTGGCCGCGGTCGGGCTGGTGGTGCTGGCGGGTTGGCAGGTGTGGTCCGAGTCCTCGCCGCGCCGTCGTGAGCGCGGGCCCGGGGTCGGCGGCGGTGGCGGTGGCGTGCTGGGCGAGATGCACGCGCTGTTCAGCCCGGGCAAGCGGATCCAGGTCGAGCAGCGCCGGGAGCAGACCTCCCGCCGGGACGACACCCGGGCCGGGGCCCCACCGCACTTCGGGGTCGACCTGGACCGTGGCGTGGCGGTGCTGCGCCGACCGGACGGCGACGACAACCGGTAGCACCGCCACCGGACGTCGGGGCCGGGCCGGTGGCCGCGGCCGCGTTCCGTGGACCGTCCGTCAGAGCCGGCGGATCCGCTCCTCGTCCGTGGTGCGCGGGCAGGTCAGGCAGGCAAGTGCCTCGGGCCCGACGGCGTAGTAGAGGCAGCAGCCGAGCCGGGTGCGGGTGTGGTGGTCCTGGCCGTCCGGGGTGCGCAGCCGGCGGAAGTCGGCGGCTCCGGGCAGCGGCAGGGTGCCACCGGGCAGCAGCGCCGCGGCGGCGACAACGGCGGCGTCCTCGCCGCCCGTAACACCGCCACCCCTAACACCACCAGCCGTCGCACCCACGGCCGTTGCACCCCTGGCTTTAGCGCCTCCGGCCGTTGCACCCGCGGCCGCGTCGTCCTGCGCGTCAAGCATCCGGCCGAGGTACCAGACGGCGGACGCGAGGTCGTCGGTCACCATGCCCCAGAGCGCGCGGTCGCGGCGCCGGGTCGGTCCGGCGAACGCGGCGAGCACCGGTTCGAGGTGGGCCACCACGGCGGCCCGCAGTTCGGCGCGCAGTTCGTCGTCGCCGGGGCGGGTGACGTGCCCGCGCGGGCGCAGGGCAAGCTCGCCGGTCGGGGCGTGCAGCCAGAGGTCGGCGGGGTCGACGGCGGGGACCCGCCGGGCAAGGTGCCAGGGACCGGCGATGAGCAGGCAGACGGACCAGGCGTAGTGGTGGAGCAGCCGGGAGGCGGTGACGTGCGGGCGGGGCGCGCGGCCGTGTTCGGCGGCGATCCGCTCCTCCGCCCCGGCCAGTACGGCGGCCAGGGCCCGTTCGTCGGTGGCGAGTCGGGCGCCCGAGTACCAGCCGTCGGCGGCCGAGGGGTCGGGTTCGGCGGGGTCGAGCAGGTGCAGCCGGAGCGCGGGGCAGAGTTCGCGCAGCCGCCGGTAGTCGCCGATCAGACCAGCCGACCGACCCCCGGGGCGAACGGCCGGGGTGCGGGCAGGCGCGGAACAGGCGAGCGCGGAACAGGCGGGCGGGGAAGAGGCCGGTGGGGAGCAGGCCGGTGCGACGGGCAGGGGTGTTCCGGGGACCATCGGCACTCCCGAGATCGACTCCGAGTGATCATTAAGGTGAGGCTCACCTTACAATGCCTCAAGGGGTGCACCGACCACCCGCCCGCAGGGCCGGTTGTGATGTTCGGCCATCGGTGCGAGCTTGACGAACTTAGGCAAACCTAACCTAAGATGTCGACTCGTGTTGAGAACCGACCCACCCGCCACCACAGCCCCGGCGACGCCCCGTCCCGCGGCGGCGCTCCGGCGGCCGTTGCTGCTGGTCGCCGGTGTGGCCGCACTCGTGCTGTGCGCCGCCCTGAGCCTCGCGCTGGGCTCCCGCGCCATCCCGCTGTCCACCGTCGTCGACGCCCTCGCCGGCGCCGCCCACGGCGGGGACGCCGACGTGGTGACGGGCCTTCGGGTCCCGCGCACGCTCATCGGCCTGGCCGTCGGAGCCGCGCTCGGCGTCGCCGGGGCGGTCGCCCAGGGCGTCACCCGCAACCCCCTGGCCTCCCCGGTCACCCTCGGCATCAACGCCGGAGCGAGCCTCGCCGTGGTTGCCGCGATCTACGCGCTGGACCTCTCCCGCCCCTCCCAGTACGTCTGGTTCGCCTTCGCCGGGGCGGCCGTCGCCGCCGTCTCCGCCTACGGCATGTCCCGGCGCGGCGGGGACCTCGACCCGGTCCGGCTCGCGCTCGGCGGCACCGTGCTCACCGTGGTGCTCACCTCCTGGACCTCCGCGCTGATGCTGGCCAGTCACCGCACCCTGGACGAGGCCCGGTTCTGGCTGGCCGGCTCGATCGCCGGACGCCACCTGGACACCCTCACCCCGGTGCTGCCCTTCCTGGTGCTCGGTCTGGTGGCCGCCTTCGCGATCTCCCCCGCGCTCAACGCGCTGGCCCTGGGCGACGAGACCGCCCAGGCACTGGGCGTGCCGGTGGCCCGGATCCGGGTGGTCGGCGGACTGGCGGTGGTGCTGCTCGCGGGCAGTGCGGTCGCCGTCTCCGGACCGGTGGCGTTCATCGGACTGGCCGCGCCGCACCTGGTCCGCGCCCTGCTCGGCAACGACCACCGCTGGCTGCTGCCCGGCTGCCTGATCACCGGCCCGCTGCTGCTGCTCGCCGCCGACGTACTCGGCCGGCTCGTGGTGCAGCCCTCCGAGATCGAGGTCGGCATCGTCACCGCCTTCCTCGGCGCGCCGCTGCTCGCGGTGCTGGCCCGGAAGGTGGCCAAGTGAGCGCGCGCAACGGGCGGACCGCCGCGCTGGGCGCGATCGCGCGCCGCCGGGCCCGTACCGCCGCCTGGTCGCTGCTGGCCGTCGCCCTGCTGGTGGTGCTCACCGGCATCGCGCTCGGCACCGGCCAGGTGAGCATCTCCGCCTGGGACGCGCTGCGCGCCCTGTTCGGCCAGGGCCAGCCCGGCGACGTCCTGGTGGTGCAGCAGTTCCGGGCGCCGCGCGTGGTGTCCGCGCTGATCGCGGGGGCCGGGCTGGCGATGGCCGGCTCGATGCTGCAGCGGCTGTTCCGCAATCCGCTGGCCGCCCCCGACACCATCGGGATCACCGGCGGCGCCTCCTTCGGCGCGGTGCTGATGCTCGCCACCGGCGCCTCGCAGCAGCTGATCCCGCTGGCCGCGGTCGGCGGCGGGCTGCTCGCCGCGCTGCTGCTCGGCGGCCTGGCCTGGCGCTCCAGGATGGCCGTGACCCGGCTGGTGCTGGTCGGCCTGGCGGTCCAGCAGGGCCTCGCCGCCGCCGTGAACCTGATGATCGTACGGTTCCCGGCCGAGCTGGCCTCCTCCGCCATGCAGTGGACCACCGGCTCGCTGTACGGGCGCAACTGGACCGAGGTGTGGATCGGCGGCAGCGCCATCGCCCTCACCGCCGCAGCCCTCCTGCTCTGCCAGCGGCGGGTCGCCGTCCTCGACCTCGGCGACGACTCGGCCGGCGGCCTCGGCCTCGACCCCGCCCGGGACCGGCTCTGGCTGCTGCTGCTCACCATCACCCTCGCCTCGCTGGCCGCCGCCCTCACCGGACCGGTCGCCTTCGTCGCCCTCGCCGTCCCCCACCTGGTCCGGCTGCTCGCCGGGCCGCCCACCCCCGGCACCCTCGGCCTCACCGCGCTCACCGGCGCCGTGCTGCTGCTCGCGGCCGACCTCCTCGTGCTGCACGTGATCCCCGTCCACGGCCTGCCGGTCGGTGCTGTCACCGCCACCCTCGGCGCGCCCTGGCTCCTGGTGCTGATGATCCGCCAGGGCCGGCTTCCCCAGAGGAGCAGCTGATGACCTCCCCCTCGGCCCCGGCGACCGCCAACCGGCTCGCCGCCCAAGGCCTCGGACTGCGCTACGGCGACCGGACCATCGTCGACGGCCTCGACCTCGAACTCCCCGGCGGCGCCGTCACCGCGATCGTCGGACCGAACGCCTGCGGCAAGTCGACCCTGCTGCGCGGCCTCGTCCGACTGCTCGACCCGGCCGCCGGCACGGTCACCCTGGACGGCGCCGACATCCACCGGATGCCCGCCCGCACCCTCGCCAAGCGGATGGGCCTGCTGCCGCAGCAGCCCGTCACTCCGGAGGCGGTCACCGTCGAGGCCCTGGTCCGGCTCGGACGCTACCCGCACCAGCGGATGCTCAGCCCGTGGTCCAAGGCCGACCAGGCGGCGGTCGAGGAGGCCCTGGAGCGCACCGGCACCGCCGAGCTGCGCGACCGGCAGGTCGACCGGCTCTCCGGCGGGCAGCGCCAGCGGGTCTGGATCGCGCTCGCGCTCGCCCAGGAGACCGACCTGCTGCTGCTCGACGAGCCGACCACCTTCCTCGACCTGCGGCACCAGCTCGACGTGCTCGATCTGGTCGCCGACCTGCATGCCGAGGCCGGGCGCACCGTCGTCATGGTGCTGCACGACCTCGGACAGGCCGCGCGGTACGCCGACCACCTGGTGGTGCTCAAGGACGGGCGGCTCGCCGCGGCCGGTCCGCCCGCCGAGGTCCTGACGGCCGAACTGGTCGAGGCCGTCTTCGGCGTGCCGTGCCGGGTCGTGCCCGACCCGGAGACCGGCACTCCGCTGGTCGTGCCGCGGGCCCGGGTGCGCACTGGCGCTGCGGCCGCTGCCGTCTGACCCCCACCGCCCTTCCCGTCCTCCCTCCTCCGTCCCGCCTCTCCCGTCCCGCCTCTTCCGTCTCCCCGTTCGACCCGATCCAAGGAACTCCGATGAACCGCCGACTCCCCGTCGCCGTCCTCGCCGTCACGCTGTCCGCCACGCTCCTCGCCGCCTGCGGCAGCAACGGGGACGGCGCCAAGTCCGGCGGTGACTCCGGCTCCTCCGCCGCCGCCTCGGCCGGCACCGCCGCCGGCTTCCCGCGCACCGTCAAGCACGCCGCCGGGACCGCCCAGATCAAGTCCCAGCCCAAGCGCGTCGTGGTGCTGGACAGCGGCGAGCTGGACGACGTCACGCTGCTCGGTATCACGCCGGTCGGCGCGGTGTCCCCGCACATGAAGACCGAGGGCGGGTTCCCGAACTACCTCAAGGACAAGATCAAGGACACCAAGGACGTCGGCCCGATGAACGAGCCGAACCTGGAGCTGATCGCCTCCCTCAAGCCCGACCTGATCCTCTCCTCCAAGGTCCGGCACGCCAAGGTGTACGACCAGCTGAACGCGATCGCGCCGACCGTGCTGGCCGAGACCACCGGCTTCCCGTGGAAGGAGAACCTCGCGCTGTACGCCCAGGCCCTCGGCAAGGAGGACGAGGCGAAGAAGGCGCTGGCCGACTACGAGGAGCGGGCGCACAAGCTGGGCGAGGCGATCAAGGCCAAGTACAACGGGACGATGCCGACCGCCTCGGTGGTCCGCTTCGTGGCCGGCCCGACCCGCCTGTACGCGAAGGCCTCCTACAGCGGTGTGGTGCTCAAGGACGTCGGCCTGACCCGCCCGGCCCCGCAGGACGTGGACAAGAACATCATCGAGGTCAGCGCCGAGCAGGTCAGCCAGGCCGACGCCGACCTGGTGTTCGTCACCACTGCTGACGACCCGTCCAAGACCAAGGAGAGCGAGGTCCAGCAGACCCCGGTCTGGCAGGGCCTGAACGCCGTCAAGAACAACAAGGTCTTCACCGTGCCGGACGAGACCTGGATGTCCGGCATCGGCGTCCAGGCCGCGGACGCGATGCTCGTCGACATCGCCAAGGCGGCGGGCGTGGACGCGCCCAAGTAGCCGTCGCCCAGCGCTCCGCGCCCCGCGCCCCGCGCCCCAGACCCCGCGCCCCGCGCCCCACGAACAGCTGACGGCGAACAGATTTCAGAATTCAACTTTCAGAGTTCATCTTTCAGACGACAGATAACAGATTTCGAACTCTGTCATCTGTTCGCCGTCCTTCGTCCGCCACCACGCCCCGAGGACCCTCCCCATGCGGCTCTACCTGCTCGCCCTCAACCCCACCGACTCGGTCACCCGTGGCTTCCTACCCGCCGCCGCCCGGCTCGGACTCGACGTCACCGTCCTCACCGACCACGTCGAGGCCCACCAACGCGCCTACGCCGAGGCGGAGTTCACCTGCGAGGTGGTGGAGTGCGACGTGCAGGACTTCCGCGAGGTCATCGGCCTGATATCCCAGCACCACACACCGGCCGCGGTCTTCAGCAACAGCGACCACCTGCAGACCCAGACCGCCCTGGTCGCCGAGTACTTCGGCCTGGCGGGCAAGGACTGGAAGGCCGCCCTGCGGACCAAGAACAAGGGCGAGCTGCGCCGCCACCTCGCCGAGTCCGGCCTGGACGCGGTGGAGTCCGCCGAGCTGGCGCCCGGACAGGACCCGACCGGTCTCACTCCCTCGTTCCCGTGCATCGTCAAGCCGCGCGAGGGCGTCGCCAGCGAGGACGTCACCCTGGTCGCCGACGCCGCCGAACTCGCGCTGCGGGTCAAGGAGATCCAGCAGCGCCGCCCCGGTGCCACCCTGGTGGTCGAGGAGTTCCTGGCCGGTGAGCTGCGCACCCTGGAGACCCTGGGCGACGGCCGGACCAGGCGCGTCCTCGGCGGCTTCCGCACCCGGCTCTCCCCGCCGCCGGACTTCATCGAAGAGGTACTGACCTTCACCCCGGCGCACCCCCGCCCGGTGGTCGAGCAGGTGCTCGCCCAGCTCGACGCCCTCGGGGTCGGACTCGGCGCCTGCCACACCGAGTTCGTCCTCCAGCCGGACGGCCGCGCCCGCATCATCGAGGTCAACTACCGCGCCATCGGCGACCAGTGCGACCTGATGCTCGCCGAGATCCTCGGGATCCCCTACTTCGAGCTGGTGCTGCGCACCCACCTCGGCGAGGAGCTGCCCGCCGACCTGGGCGCCCGCAGCGATCAGCGGGCCCGCCACGAGCGGGTCTGCGCCGAGCAGGCCGGCACCCTGACCGCCGCCCCCGAGCCGCGCTTCGAGCGACGGGCCGACGGGGTGACGCTGTCCTACCTGCCGGTTCGCGAGCTCGGCGCCCGGCACGAGCTCTACCGCACCAACCGCGACTACCTGGGCATCGTCTGGGCGGTCGGCCCGGACCAGGACGCGGTGGACGGCGCGGTCGCGGACTTCATCGCCGCCAACCGCTGGGAGATCACCGCGTGAACCCGGCCGATCATCCCGCCCCCACCGCTTCGACGCCCACCGAGGCGGCCCCCGCCACTTCGACGCCCGCCGCTTCGACCCCCGCCGCGCAGCTCACCCTGCGGGTGCTGTCCGCCCTGCTGCGTGAGGACGTGCTCGGCCTGCGCACCCGCGGCACCCTGGAGCAGCGCCCCGACGGCCCCTGGCTGAGCGACGGTTCGCTCGCCCTGCCGGTCGCCCACGACGGCTTCCAGGCCGACCACGCCGCCCGGCTGCCGGAGCTGGAGGTCGACGGCGCCCGGCTCACCGAACTGACCGCCGTCCTGGCCCTGCTGGCGGAGCGGGCCGATCCGCTGGACCGCCCCGGCCACCTGGCCTTCGCCGAGGAGTGCCGGCAGACCCTCGCCACGATGGAGCTGCACGACCGGGTGCGGCCCGAGGTGCAGGCCGAACTCGCCGAGCGCTACGGCAAGGACGTGGCCGACTGGGCCGGCCCGCGAGCCGCGCTCGGCTTCGAGACCCTCGCCGCCTTCCTGGACCACCCCGTCTACCCGACCGCGCGCGGCCGCTCTGGTCTGAGCGAGGCCCAACTGCGCTCCTACGCGCCGGAGTTCCACCCTAGCTTCGAGCTGCGCTGGCTCGCCGTCCCGACCGGCCGGCTGACCGTGCACGGCGACGGCCCACTGCCCGCCTGGTGGCCGAGCGCCGAACAGCTCGGCGTGCCGGGAGAGTTCACCACCGTCCCGGTCCATCCGCTCACCGCGGACGAGGACTTCGCGCGGATCGTGCCGGGCGCGGTGCTCGCGCCCGAGCCGTACCTCGACGTGCTCCCCACGCTGTCCATGCGCACCGTCGCCGTGGCCGCCGACCCGTCCTGCCACCTCAAACTGCCGCTCGCCACCGCGACCCTGGGCCTGCGCAACCGCCGCACCATCAAGCCGGTCACCCTGGTCAACGGCGCGGTCGGGCAGCGCCTGGTGGAGGCCGTGGCCGCCCACGAACCGCGCTTCGCCGAGCAGATCCTGCACGCCGACGAACAGCACTACGCCCACGCCGAGGACGAGCTGCTGGCCGTCCTGCTGCGCCGCTACCCGGCGAGCCTGGACGACGCCGTCACCGTCCCGCTGGCGGCCCTGCTCGCCGAGGCGCCCGACGGCCGACTGGTGATCGACCACCTGGCCGACCGCTTCCACCACGGCTCCGTCCCCACGCTGTACGAGGAGCTGCTGCGGCTGCTGGTCGACTGGCAGACCACCCTGTTCGGCCACGGCATCGCCCTGGAGTCGCACCAGCAGAACACCTCGCTGGTCCTCGACGGCACCGGCCTGCGGCTGCTCTACAAGGACAACGACGGCCCCCGGGTCAACACCACCCGGGTGGGCCGCTCCCCGGTCCGCGAACTGGCCGCCCTGGTCGCCGAGTTCCGCGACCCGAGGATCCTCGGCGAGCAGGACCGCGCACTCACCGACCTGTTCACCACCATCACCGGCCACCTGTGCACCGCCTCGCTCGCCTTCGGCCTGGCCGCGCACGGCCGGGTGCCGCTGGCGCGGAGCCTGGAGCTGCTGCGCACCGTCCTCACCGAGGCGGTCGACCGGCTGGGCCCGGCCGGACAACCGCTGCGCACCGACCTGTTGGACGCCGAACGCCTGCCGGTCAAGGCCATGGTGAGCGCCGGGACGCTGCTCAGCAAGGAGCGCAGCGGCGCCGCGGACATCAACAAGCACTACACCGACGGCCCCAACTACCTCCTTCCCGAGGACCGTTCGTGACGACCGTCGAACCCCTGTCGCGGCCGGCCGAGGCCACGGGGCTGGACCGGCGCCAGGTGCACGCGGTGGCGGCCTGCTACTTCGTCGCCTCCTTCGCCGCCCTCGGCCTGCCTCCGTACCTCACCGAGATCCTCCCCACCCTCGGGGACCACAGCGGCCACTGGGCCGGTCTGCTGTACGTCGTGCCGACCGTCTTCACCGCCCTCGGCGCTCCGCTGTGGGGCCGGCTGGCCGATCGCTTCGGCCAGAAGCGGCTGCTGCTGCGCGCCCAACTCGGCCTCGCCGTCTCCTTCCTGCTCGCCGGAGCCGCCGACAGCCTGCCCGCGTTCACCGTCGCACTGGTGCTCCAGGGCTTCCTCGGCGGCACCTTCTCCGCCACCAACGGCTACCTCGCCGCGGCCCTGGACGGCTCCCGGCTGTCCAAGGCGCTGACCCTGATGCAGGGCAGCGCCCGGGCGGCCCTGGTCGCGGCGCCGATCCTGGTCGGCGCACTGTCGCCGTGGATCGACCCGCACCGGCAGTACCTGGTGATGGCGGTGCTGCCGCTGACCGCCGCGGCACTGCTCAACTCCCTTCCGGAGCCGGTCCGTCCGCCCCTCGCCCCGGCGGGCCACGACGCCGGCACGAGCACCCCAACCGTCTCGGCCGTCCCGGCCGACCGGCCCGGCTCGCTCCGGCTGCTCTACACCTTCGAGTTCGCCTTCGTCTTCGCCACCATCATCTCCTTCCCGTACCTGATCACCCTGGTCCAGCAGCGGCTGCCGGGGGCCGGCGGCACCGTCGCGGGCCTGCTGTTCGCACTGCCGCACCTGGTCTACCTGGTCGGTGCCGGCCGGGTGCACGCCGCCGTCGAGGCACGCCCGCGCAGCGGACTGGCCCTGGGCTTCGCCCTGGTGGCCGTCGGACTGGTCGGCCACGCCCCGGCCCACTCGCTGCTCACCTTCGCCCTCACCCGAGCGGTGCTCGGACTCGGCATGACCTTCGGCCTGGTCTGCCTCGCCGTCCTCGCCGCCGAAGCCGCCCGCGGCCGCGCGCCGGGCCGGATGTTCGGCACCCGCGAAACCGTCTCCAAGTGCGGTGCCGTCGCCGCCGGACTGGCCGCCGCGCTCGCCAACGGCAGCGGCGGACCGGCCGCCCCGGTCGTCACCGGCACCGTCGCCGCACTGGCCGCCGCCCTGCTCGCCCTCCTGACCCGTAGGAGTCCCCGATGACCGCCCGGCCCACCACCCTCCCCGCCATGCCGTCGACCACGGATCCCGCCGAACTGCCCGGCGCGGACGAGGCGGTGGCGCACACCCTCCTCAACTGCCTGCTGCGCGAGGTGTCCGCCCCCGAGCACCAGACCGCCGTCGACGACGGGCACCTGCTGCTGCGCCTGCCCCGCCGCGGCACCCTGCTGCGGGTCGCCCTGCGCCGGACCTCGCTGCTCGGAGCACACCGGTTCACCGGTCCCGTACACGAGGAAACCCCGGACGGCTGGCGCGAGTTGGGCTGGCGCGAGCTCGCCGGGTACGCCCAGGACGAGCTGGAGCTGCGCACCGGCACGGTGAACGAGGAGTTCCTCGACCAGGTGGCCTCCAGCCACCGGGGCGTCGGCGCGGGCCTGGCCGACCGGCCGGCCGCCGGGGCGGACCGCTACCTGGAGTCCGAGCAGGCCCTGCTGTTCGGCCACCGCTTCCACCCGGCCCCCAAGTCCCGCTCCGCCGCCCGGGGCGACTGGCGCCACTACGCGCCGGAGTCCCGCGCGGCCTTCCCGCTGCGCCACCTGGCCGTACGCGCCGAGCTGCTGGCCGAGGAGTCCGTGGACCCGGGGGCGAGCGCCGTACTGGACGGCCTCGGTGAGGTGCCGGACGGCTACCGGCTGCTGCCCGCCCACCCCTGGCAGTACCAACTCGTCGGCGACCACCCGCTGTTGCGCGCGGCCCTGGCCCGCGGCGACGTCCTGGACCTCGGCCCCCGAGGCGAGCGCTTCGCCGCCACCGCCTCGGTGCGCACCCTGTACGGCGCGGACGCCTTCCTCAAGTTCAGCCTCAACGTGCGCATCACCAACTGCCTGCGGAAGAACGCCGCCTACGAACTCACCGGCGCCGTCCGGCTCACCAGCGTGCTGGAGCCGGTGCTGACCGACCTGGCCGAGCGCTTCCCGGACGCGGCCATGCTGCGCGAACCCGCCTTCCGCACCCTCGCCCTCCCGGGCGCCGACGGCCACCCCGACCGGGCCCTGTTCGAGGGCTTCGGCCTGATCCTGCGCGAGGGCTTCGGCGGGCTGCTGCGGCCCGGTGTCACCCCGCTGCTCGCCGGCGCCGTCGCCGACGAGCACCCGACCAGCTCGGCCCACATTTCCCGCCTGCTGGACGGGAGTTCGGGCGGTGCGGCCGCCCTCGGCTGGTGGCGCGACTACCTGCGACTGCTCCTCCCGCCGGTGCTGGCGGCCTACTTCGACCACGGCGTGGTGCTGGAGCCGCACCTGCAGAACGTACTGATCGGCGTCGACGCGGACGGTCGGCCGGCCCAGGTGCTCTTCCGCGACCTGGAGGGCACCAAGCTCGTCCCCGAGCAGAACGCCGAACTGCTCGCCGCCCTGCCGCCCGAGGTGGCCGGCCCGATGACGTACGACGCCGAGCGCGGCTGGGACCGGGTGGTCTACTGCCTGCTGGTCAACCACGTCGCCGAGCTGCTCGCCGCCCTCGCCGACCGCCACCCCGAGTTGGAGGGCGCGCTCTGGCAGGCCGTCCGGGACGCCCTGGAGGAGTACGCGGCCGCCCACGGCCGCCCCCCGCGACTGCGGGCACTGCTGGCCGGCGTCCCGCTGCCCGCCAAGGCCAACCTGCTCACCCGCTGGGAGCGCAAGGCCGACCGGGAGGCCGGGTACGTCCGGCTGCCCTCCCCGCTGGCCGGCTCGGTGCTCGCCGAGGCCGCCCGCATGACCGCCCACCTTCCGACCGGGAGCGCCGTCCGATGAGCCACACCCCGACCACCGGCGCCCCGGTGACCGACACCGTCCACCGCCACGTCGCCTCTCTCGCACCCGACCAACTGCCCGCCTACGTCTACGACCTGGCCGCCCTGCGGGAGCACGCCGCCGCCGTCCGGGCCGCACTGCCCGAGCGGGTCGAGCTGTACTACGCCGCCAAGGCCAACCCGGACGCGCCGCTGCTGACCGCGCTGCGCGACGCCGTCGACGGCTACGAGGTCTCCAGCGGCGGGGAGTTGGCGCACGTACGGGCCGCCGTCCCGGACGCGCCGCTGGCCTTCGGCGGACCGGGCAAGACCCCCGCCGAGATCCTCGCGGCCGTGGACGCCGGAGTGCACCGCTGGCACGTCGAGAGCGAGCAGGAACTGCACCGGCTCGCCGCCGTCCTGGCAGAGCGCCCGGCGGTGGTCGTGGACGTCCTGCTGCGGGTGAACCTGCCGGTGGCCACCGACGCCCTGGACGCGGTGCCGCTGGCGATGGGCGGACGCCCGACCCCGTTCGGGCTCGACCCCGACCGGGCCGAGGAGTGCGTCCGACTGCTCACCGACGGCGGCCCGCTCGGGCACCGGCTGCGGCTGCGCGGGGTGCACGCCCACCTGGCCAGCGGGCTCGCAGCGGACGAGCAGCTGGCGGTCGCCGGGCAGATCGTCGCCTGGTCGGCCGAACTGGCCGACCGGCACGGCTTCCCGCTCGCCGAGGTCAACGTCGGCGGCGGGATGGCGGTGGACTACGACGACCCGGCGCGGCTCTTCGACTGGACGGCCTTCGGCGAGGGCCTGGCCAAGCTGCTCGACGCCCACCCCGGGCTGACCCTGCGGATCGAGCCCGGGCGGGCGCTGACCGCCTACTGCGGCTGGTACGCGACCGAGGTGCTGGACGTGAAGCGCAGCCACGGCGAGGACTTCGCGGTGGTCCGCGGCGGCACCCACCACCTGCGCACCCCGGCCACCCGCGGGCACTCCCAGCCCTTCGCGGTGCTCCCGGTGGGCGCCTGGCCGCATCCCTGGCCGCGCCCCGCCGTCACCACCGGCCGGGCCACCCTGGCCGGGCAGCTGTGCACCCCGAAGGACGTCCTGGCCCGAGCCGCGGACGGCGCGGCGCACCTGCGGACGGCGGACCGAGTGCTGTTCGCCATGGCGGGCGCGTACGGGTGGAACATCTCGCACCACGAGTTCCTGATGCACCCGCGGCCCGGGTTCCACTACCTGGGCGACTGACCGGCAGCCGACGGGGAGCCGGAGGGGAACCGGCAGACAATCAACGGATAGCGATGACGGGGAACAGATAACAGATGACAGATTTCGAAATCTGTCATCTGTTATCTGTTCCCCGTCTCCCGTCCCCGTTCCCCGTCTCCCGTCCCCGCCCGCCGTCACCGGCCGGCCGACACCCCTCCCCCCACTCGTGCGAGAGTGGTAGCCGGCGAAGGGAGCGCGAACGTGCTGATGGACAAGGTGGCGGAGATACTCGCCGAGGCCTCGGCCGAGGCGGTGGAGCCGCGCTTCCGGGCGTTGACCGCCGGCGAGGTGATGGAGAAGGCACCCGGCGAGGTCGTGACCATCGCCGACCGCGAGGCCGAGGCGATCATCGCCCGCCGCCTGCAGGAACTGCTGCCCGTCCCGGTGGTCGGCGAGGAGGCCGTGGCCGCCGACCCGTCGCTCGCCCTGGCCATCCACGACGAGCCCGCCGTCTGGCTGGTCGACCCGGTGGACGGCACCGCCAACTTCGTCGCGGGCCGCCCCGACTACGCCGTGATGTGCTCCCTGGTCCGCAGCGGCCTGACCGTCGCCTCGTGGATCTGGCAGCCCGCCACCGCGACCGCCTACCGCGCCGAACTGGGCTCCGGCGCCTGGCGGGACGGCGAACGCCTCACCCGCCGCCCCGCGCCCGCCGACGCCGGCAAGCTGACCGGCATCCTCAAGAGCCGCTTCCTCGACCCGGCCGAACGCCACCGCCTGGAATCGCACTGCGCGGCCTTCCGCGAGATCTCCCCCGGCCGCAGCGCCGCCGGGATGGAGTACCCCGACGTCGTCGAGGGCCGGACCGACTTCATCTTCTACTGGCGGACCCTCCCCTGGGACCACGCCCCGGGTTCCCTGCTGCTCTCCGAGGCCGGCGGTGTCGCGGCCCGCATGGACGGCGCCCCGTACCGCCCTGAGGCCCCCGGCTGCGAGGACGGCCTGCTGGTCGCCGCCGACCCCGAAACCTGGGAACTCAGCCGCGGCATCCTGCTGAACGGCTGACCCCACCGGAGCCGCCCGGCCGGCCCTCCCCTGCCCAGGGCATCTGCCCGCCCGGGGCGGGGGCACCGCTACCCCGCCCGCTCCCCGGCGACCTTGCGCCCCGCGCCGACCACCTCCCGCAGCAGCGCCCCCACCTCGCCCACCGTCGTGTGCGGGTTGAGCAGCGTGAGTTTCAGCCGCACCCGCCCGGGCCCGTCCCCCGGCAGCTCGGTCCGCCCGACCACCGCCCGCCCGGTGCGCAGCAGCAGCCGACGCAGCTGCCCGTTCAACTCGTCCACGGCGGCCTCGTCCGTCATCCCGGGCGGCCGGTAGCGGAACAGCAGCGTGGTGAGGACGGGTTCGGCGTGCAGTTCGAGCGAGGGTTCGGCCCGGACGGCGTCCGCGGCCGCCAGCGCCAGGTCGTGGCAGGCGTCCACGAGTCGGCCGAGTCCTTCCCGGCCGAGGGTGCGCAGCGTGACGGCGAGCTTGAAGGCGTCGGCCCGCCGGGTGGTGCGCAGCGAGCGGCCGAGCAGGCTGGGGTAGCCGGCCCGCTCGTCGTCCACGGGGTTGAGGTACTCGGCGCGCCGGGCCAGCGAGACGTACGTCTCGGCCCGGCGGACCAGGAAGACCCCGGCGGCCGCGGGCTGCCAGCCGAGCTTGTGCCAGTCCAGGGAGACGGAGTCGGCGCGGGCGATGCCGTCGAGCAGCGGGGCGAGCCGGTCGGAGAGCAGCGCGCCGCCGCCGTACGCGGCGTCGACGTGCAGCCAGGCGCCGTAGCGGCCGGCCAGGTCGGCGGCGGCGTGCAGCGGGTCGATGGTGCCGGTGTCGGTGGTGCCGGCGGTGGCGACGACGGCGATCGGGGTGTGTCCGGCCCAGCTGGCTTCGGCCAGGGAGCGTTCCAACTCCTCCGGGGGCATGCGCAGTCGGCGGTCCACCGGGACGGCGAGGACGGAGCGTTCGCCGAGTCCGAGCAGGGCGGCCGCGCGCTGGACGGAGAAGTGGGCGGCCTCGGAGGCGAGGATGCAGGGCCGGGCGCCGGTCGGGATGCCGTCCAGTTCCACGATGCCGTCGAGCTTCTGGTCCCGCGCCAGCATCAGGCCCATCAGGTTGGACTCGGTGCCGCCGGAGGTGAGCACCCCGGCCGCGCGGCGCGGGTCGTAGCCGACCAGGGTGGCGAGTTCGGCGAGCAGGGCGGTTTCCAGGGCGGTCGCGGCGGGGGCCTGGTCCCAGGAGTCCTGGGAGGGGTTGAGCACGCTGACCGCGAGGTCGGCGGCGGCCGCGACGGCGAGCGGCGGGCAGTGCAGATGGGCGGCGCAGGCCGGGTCGGCGGGGTCGGCGGCGCCGTAGGCGAGCAGTTCGGTGAGCCGGGCGAGCGCGCCGTGTCCCCCGGCGCCGGCGAGGCCGTCCGCGACCAGGGCGGCGATCTCGGCCGGGCTGCCGGCGGGCAGTGGCCCGGAGCGCAGCGCGGTGCCGGTGTCGAGGGCGTCGAGGACGGTGGCCAGCAGCGGGCCGAGGGCTCCGGGCCCAGCCGCGCCGCCCGCGAGGGCGTCCAGGTCGCCGCCCTCGCCGGGCAGTTCGGGCGGCACCGCCCCGGAGTCGGCGGCGGTCACGCCCCACCCCGCGCCGTCGAACCCGGAGCCGTGGCCCGGGCCCCCGAGGCCCCCGACGCCCCCAGGGCCCCCGACGCACCCGACGTAACCGAGGCCCCTGACGCGACCGAGGCCACCGCGATCGCCTCCGCCAGCCGCTCCAACACGGCCGCGACCTGCTCGTCGGTGATGGTCAGCGGCGGCAGCAACCGCAGCACCGCGTCGTGCCGCCCGCCGAGTTCGACGATCAGCCCGCGCGCCAGGCAGGCCTCGCGGACCCGTACGGCGAGCGCGGGGTCGGCCGGGCGGGCGCCGCAGGCGTCGGGGGCGGCGTCGGGGGCGACCAGTTCGACCCCGATCATCAGCCCGCGCCCGCGCACGTCGCCGATCGCGGGCAGTTCGGCGGCGAGTTCGCGCAGCCGGGCGGTGATCCGCTCGCCCGCCACGGCGGCGCGCTCGGCCAGTCCGTGCGCGGCGACGTACCGCAGGGTGGCGGCTCCGGCGGCCATCGCGAGGGTGTTGCCGCGGAAGGTGCCGGTGTGGGCGCCGGGCCGCCAGCCGTCGTAGTCCTCGCGGTAGACGACCACCGCGAGCGGCAGGCTGCCGCCGATGGCCTTGGAGAGCACCATCGCGTCCGGGACGATGCCGCTGTGTTCGACGGCCCACATCGCGCCGGTCCGTCCGACGCCGGTCTGCACCTCGTCCACGATCAGCGGGATGCCGCGCTCGGCGGTGATCCGGCGCATCTCGCGCAGCCAGCCGTCGGGGGCGGGCACCACCCCGCCCTCGCCCTGGACGGCCTCCAGGATCATCGCGGCGGGCGGCACCACACCGCCGGAGGGGTCGTCCAGCAGCCGCTCGACGTAGGTGGCGCCGAGGTCGGCGCCCGCCTCGCCGCCGACCCCGAACGGGCAGCGGTAGCCGTACGGGTAGGGCAGCCGGACGACCTCGCCGCCGCCGGGCAGCGGTTCCTTGACGGCGACGTTGCCGGTGAGCGCGAGGGCGCCGGCCGTCATGCCGTGGTAGGCGCCGGTGAAGGCGAGGGCGCCGGAGCGCCCGGTGGCGGTCTGCATCAGCTTGAGGGCGGCTTCGACGGCGTCCGTCCCGGCCGGTCCGCAGAAGTGCACCCGGGCGCGGGAGGCGAACTCGGGGGGCAGGCTCTCGAACAGCGCGCTGGTGAAGTCGTCCTTCTCGGCGGTGGCCAGGTCGAGCAGGTGCAGCGGGGCACCGCTGTCGAGGGTGCGGCGGATCGCCTCCAGCACCACCGGGTGGTTGTGTCCGAGGGCGAGCGTCCCGGCGCCGGAGAGGCAGTCCAGGTAGCGGCGGCCGTCGGCGCCCTCGACGGTCATGCCGTGGGCCCGGACCGGGACGATCGGGAAGGACCGGGCGTACGTCCGGGCGGCGGACTCGCGGACGCGCTGGCGGCGCAGGATGGCCTCGCCGGAGGGCGGGGCCGCGGCGGCGGTGGCCCCGGAGGCGGCCTGGGCGGGTACGGCGGCGAGCGACAAGGCGAACCCCCAGAAGAAGTTAGGTAAGCCTAACTTTATCGCCCGCGACCTGCCGGAATGCCGCGGGGGCGCCCAGAACCACCCGAGTGAGTGAACCTCCCGCGCCAGCACCCGCGCCGCCCCGTCCGGACCAACGAACGAGGGCACCGAAAGGTAACGGGCGGCGCCCCTCCACCATCAGCGCCTCTTCCTCACCGTCCCTTCGTCACCGCTCCCGTGCCGCGCCCCCGTGTCACCGCCCCCGTGTCACCGCCCCGCCGTCACGCTCCCGTGCCATCGCCCCCATGTCACCGCCCCTTCCAGCGGTAGCAGAGCTCCGGCCGCCCCACACTCCCGTACTGCGGCTCGCGCACCGCCCGCCCGGTGTCCACCAGGTGCTCCAGGTACCGCCGCGCGGTGATCCGGGACACCCCGGCAGCGGCACCGGCGGCCGCCGCCGACAGACCGGTCGACGCCTCCCGCAGCACCGAGGCCACGGTGTCCAGGGTCGGCGCGCTCAGCCCCTTCGGCAGCGAGTTGCGCTCGGGCGTGCGGAGCAGGGCGAGCGCCTGGTCGACCTCATCCTGTCCGGTCGCCTCGCCGGTGCGCCCGAGGCTGTCCCGGTAACGGGCGTAGCGCTCCAGCCGGTCGTGCAGCGCCGCCGCGCTGAACGGTTTCAGCAGGTACTGCACGACCCCCGCCGAGACCGCCTGTCGCACCATGGCGAGGTCACGGGCCGAGGTGACCGCGATGACGTCGGTGGCATGCCCGGCCGCGCGCAGCGTGCGGCACAGCTGGAGGCCGTGGCCGTCCGGCAGGTAGAGGTCGAGCAGGGTGAGGTCGACGGGCGTCCCGGCGGCACGGGCCCGCTCCAGGGAGCGCAGCGCGTCGGCGCAGCTGTGCACGGTGCCGATGGCGCGGAAACCGGGCTCGCGCTCGACGTACAGGGTGTGCGCGGCGGCGGCCACCGGGTCGTCCTCCACGACCAGGACGGAGATCCCGCTCCGGGCGGCCGCGCCGGAGGCGCCGCCCGCGCCGGTACCGCTCATGCCGCTGCCGCCCGCGCCAGGGCCGCTCATGCCGCTGCCGCTCACGCCGGGGCCCCTTCCTGGTCGAGCTCCCGTACCCGGCCGCCGGTCAGCGGCAGCCGTACGGTGAGCACCGCGCCGCGCTCGCGGCCGACCTCGACGGTGCCGCCGTTGCGCCGGGCGGCCTGGGCGACCAGCGCCAGGCCCAGGCCGTGTCCGTGGCCGTCCTGCTTGGTGCTCCAGCCGCGCCGGAACACGTCCTCGACGGCGGCCGGGTCGATGCCCGCACCGGTGTCGGCAACCCGCAGCAGCAGACAGGCGACCCCTCCCCCGCCATCACCGCCCGCACCGACCGCACCATCGCCGGCCCCACCGCCGTCGATCCGCGCGGTGACGGTGACCTCCGGCGCGCCCGGGCTCTGCGCGGCCCCGGCGATCGCGGCGTCCACCGCGTTGTCGATCAGGTTGCCGAGGACGGTGATCAGGTCCCGCGCGGAGAGCCCGGGCGGAAGCACCCCGTCGTCGATCCGGCTGTCCTCGGTGAGGGTCAACTCCACGCCCCGTTCGGCCGCCTGGGCCGCCTTGCCGAGCAGCAGCGCCGCCAGCACCGGCTCGCCGACCGCGGCGACCACCCGGTCGGTGAGCTGCTGGGCGAGGGCGAGTTCGGCGGTCGCGAACTCCACCGCCTGTTCGTGGCACCCGAGTTCGATCAGCGAAACGACGGCGTGCAGCCGGTTGGCGGCCTCGTGCGCCTGCGCCCCGAGCGCCTCGGTGAAGCCGCGTACGGAGTCCAACTCTCCGCTCAGCGACTGCAGTTCGGTGTGATCGCGAAGGGTCACCACCCGGCCGAGACCGGTGCCGATGGTGGAGGTGTTGAGCACCACGACCCGCTCGGCCGTCAGGTGCACCTCGTCCCGGACCGGCTCCTCACCGAGCACGGCGGTCACCAGGGCCTCCGGCAGCCCGAGATCGGCCACCGGGCGTCCGTCCAACTCGCCTTCCAACCCGAGCAGTTCACGAGCGGCGTCGTTGCACAGCACCACCCGGTGCGCCCGATCGAGCAGGATCAGCCCCTCCCGCACCGAGCGCAGGGTCGCCTGGTGGTACTCGTAGAGGTGGCTGAGCTCGTCCGGCCGCATGCCGTGAGTGTGCCGTCGCAGTCGGGAGTTGGCGAGGTAGGTGCCCACCCCGCCGAGCGCCAGCGCGGCCACCGCGACCCCGACCAGGGCGAGCAGCGGCCCGCTCAGCTGCGCGGAGATCGAATCCAGCGTCAGCCCCACGCTGACGAGCGCGACCACCCGGTGCTGGTCGTCCCACACCGGGGTGACCACCCGGACGGACGGACCGAGCGTGCCGGTGTAGGTCTCGCTGCGGGTCTGCCCGGCCAGTGCCCAGTCGATGTGGCCGAGATAGCGCTTGCCGATCTGCTCGGGCAGCGGGTGGGTCCAGCGCACCCCGTCGGTGTCCATGACGGTGATGAAGGAGACCCCGACGTCCTGGCGCACCCGCTCGACGTACGGCTGGAGCACCGCGGTCGGATCCGGTCCGGCGACGGCGGACCGCACGGACGGGGAGTCGGCGACGGCGTGGGCGACCGAGGTGACCTCGCGGCGGGCCGCGTCCGCGGTGCGCTCGGCGGTGAACAGGTACGCCAGCACCGCGCCGCCCGCCACCACGGCGGCGACGATGACCACCTGGACGACGAACAGCTGCCCGGCCAGGCTGCGGACCAGCCGACGCGGCGGCGGGAGCCAGCGGCGACGCGAGCGGGTGGGGGCGGTGCTCACGGACATGCCTGCCAGTGTGCACCACGGCCCCGCACACCCGGGGGGCTCCGGGCACCCCGGGTCGTTCCCGTCCCGCCGTGAACTCTATGAACGCAAACGTGACCTCCGTCACGCCCGGACCTCATAGTCGGATCGGCCCACCACCCGGGGCCGCCAGGACTGCAGGGCGAAGGAGCCGCAGATGTCGACCACCGAGACCGCCACGGCGGGGGGACCCAGACGCAAGGACCGGACCCACTACCTCTACCTCACCGTGATCGCCGCGGTGGTCGCGGGCGTGGTGGTCGGGCTGGCCGCCCCCGGCTTCGCCGTCGAGCTGAAGCCGATCGGCACCGGGTTCGTCAACCTGATCAAGATGATGATCAGCCCGGTCATCTTCTGCACCATCGTGCTGGGCATCGGCTCGGTCACCAAGGCCGCGAAGGTCGGCAAGGTCGGCGGCCTCGCCATCGGCTACTTCCTCGCCATGTCGACCATCGCCCTGGCCATCGGCATGGTCGTCGGCAACCTGCTGGAGCCCGGCGGCGGCCTGCACCTGACCGCCGCGCTCGCCAAGTCCGGCCACGCCCAGGCGACCGCCGGCGGCGCCCAGTCGACCACCGACTTCCTGCTCGGGATGATCCCCGACACCCTGTTCTCGGCCCTCACCCAGGGCAAGGTGCTGCAGACCCTGCTGGTCGCACTGCTGGCCGGCTTCGCCCTCCAGGCGATGGGACCGGTCGGCGCCCCGGTGCTGCGCGGCGTCGAGCACCTGCAGCGGCTGGTGTTCCGGATCATGTCGATGATCATGTGGGTCGCGCCGATCGGCGCCTTCGGGGCGATGGCGGCGGTGGTCGGGGCGACCGGCGTCGACGCGCTGAAGAGCCTCGCCGTGATCATGATCGGCTTCTACGTCACCTGCGCGCTGTTCGTCGTCGTGGTGCTCGGGGCCCTGCTGCGCCTGGTCGCCGGGGTCAACGTGTTCGCGCTGCTCAAGTACCTCGGGCGCGAGTTCCTGCTGATCCTCTCGACCTCCTCCTCCGAGAGCGCGCTGCCCCGCCTGATCGCCAAGATGGAGCACCTGGGCGTCAGCCGCCCGGTCGTCGGCATCACCGTGCCGACCGGCTACAGCTTCAACCTCGACGGCACCGCGATCTACCTCACCATGTCCTCGATCTTCATCTCCGAGGCGATGGACAAGCCGATGTCGATCGGCGAACAGCTCTCGCTCCTGGTCTTCATGGTGATCGCCAGCAAGGGCGCGGCCGGGGTCACCGGCGCCGGGCTGGCCACCCTCGCGGGCGGACTGCAGTCGCACAAGCCCGCACTGGTGGACGGGGTCGGCCTGATCGTCGGCATCGACCGGTTCATGTCCGAGGCCCGCGCCCTCACCAACTTCGCGGGTAACGCCGTCGCGACCGTGCTGATCGGGCACTGGACCGGCGAGCTGGACGCCGAGCGCGCCCGCCGCGTGCTGGACGGCGAGCTGCCCTTCGACGAGCTGACCCTGGTCGACGGCCACGGCAGCGCCGCCCCCGAACCGGAGGCCGTCCCCGTGGCGCCCGTGACGGCGGCCACGACGGCAGCCACGACGGCAGCCACCGTCTGAGCACTCCCACGACTCCCCGGTCCGGCGCCACCACCATCCCCGGAAACGGCGCCGGACCGGGGGCTTCCCATTTCCGGCGGCGCCCGTACCGGGCCGGCGCTCGCGGATCCGCTCGGGACTCCTGACAGGGGCCCTGTCGGAACTTCCGCCAGAACTCCAGATCTCCAGAACTCCCGCCAGAACTCCTGTCAGAACTCCTGCGAGCCGCTGACCGCCCAGGCCACCCCGCTGGCCGGGTCCTCCAGCGCCACGTGCAGATGGCGCAGCCCGGCGGCCGGCTCATGCCAGGTGAAGCAGCGCATCCGGGCCACCAGGGCGTCCACCTCCCGGCGGTTCGGACCGTCCGCCCCGGCCATCGCGCCCAGCGCCCGCCAGAGCCTCAGCCGCCCGTGGGCGCAACCGTGCGTCCGGCCCACCGCGGCGGCCTGCACGAGCGCCGGGTAGGCGAGCGCGAACGGCAGGAACCCGCCGAGCACCCGCCGGCCCCGGGCCAGCACTGCGGCCGCCGACGGGGCCGGACCGCGGACGCAGACCACCTCCGCCCAGGGCGCCAGCGCGGCGAGCTCCGCCAGGCCCCGGGTGACCCGCTGACCGCCCGGCCGGGCCGACGACCTCGGCAGGTCGACCTGGCCCAGGCCCTCCCGGCTGGCCGGCAGGGTCAGCACCGCGCTGCGCGCTCCCCCGCCGGGCAGGTACTCGCGCACCCGGGCGGCCTCGTCCCAGCCCGCCTTCTCCCAGGGCTCCAGGCGCAGCGGCACGCCCTCGGGGTCGGGCTCGGCACCGTAGGAGAGGTCCTCGCCGAGCAGCACCCGGGTGTGCGCCACCAGGCGGCGCACCGGGGCCGGACCGAGCAGCGGGGCCAGCCGCAGCCAGGAGTGGCGGGTCGCCAGCACCTCCCACAGCGGACCGGCGTCGTGGTCCGCCACCCCGGCGGAGGTCCCCGCGCCACCGTCCGTGTCGAACAGCCGGACGGCCAGCTCGGGCGGCGCCGCGTAGGCGATCAGATGGCCGAGCGGCGCGGTCAGGGCCACCGCGGCCCGCTCACCGGCCTGCACGACGGCGGCCGCCCGGCCCTGCCGGTAGGCGGCGAGCAGCTCGGGCCAGCGACCGTCCTCGGCCAGGGCGCGGACGCTGTGGTCCTCGTACGTGATCACGATTTTCAGCGTACGGGCCGGGGTGGCGCATCAGCCGACTTGCCGTCGGCTCGGTGCGTCGGGGCGGCTCGGTGCGTCGGGGGGCTGCGCTGGCAGGCTGCCTCGGCACTCGGACTCAGCGCTCGGACTCAGCGCTCGGACTCGGCGAGCGGCGGCCTCGGCGGGCGGCCGGGCCGTCAGGGGTCCTGTCGGCGCTCGTGCTCCAGGACGGCGCGCAACCGGCCGTGGGCGCGGCGGCGGGTGACGGCCAGGGTGCTGCGGTGCAGGCCGAGCAACTCGGCGGCCTCGTCGACGGAGTAGCCGTCGAGGTCCACCAGCACCACGGCGCGGGCCTGCTTGACGGTCAGGAAGCCGAGCAGGCGGACCACCTCCCAGCGCGCCTGCAACTCGGCCATCCCACCGGGCGACGGGCCGAACGCCGCCGCCCGCCCGTGTCCCGCGGCCTCGGCCGACTCCGGGAACTCGCGCAGCGCCGCCCGGCGGCGCTCCCGGCGCCACTGGTCGCGCAGGATGTTCGTCATCGTGGTGAACACGTAGGCGTACGGCTGCGGGTGGCTGAGGAAGCGCTCCGGGCGGCGGGCGATCCGCAGGTACGCGTCGTGGACGACGTCACCGGCGGCGAGCGGGCTCCCGGCGAGCATCGCCGCCGCCTGCTGGAGTCTGGGCAGCAGTTCGGTGAACAACCGGTTGAAGTCCGCCGACCGGTCCGCCGGTTGGCCTTCCGTCGGCCCCGGGCCGAAGTCCTTGCGCGGTCCGCCCGCACACCGCTCGTTGCATTCCGCCATGCCGTTCTCCCCGGAAATCGGCACCCCGAACGCCCAGTTGGGGCCGTTTCCCACCCCTACCGGACATGTTGTGACACAGGTCACATCATAAGCCGTCCTCTCGCCCTGCGCAGTCATTCGTGTGCAACTCGTCATCGGCCGAACGGAGCGGGCGTTCACCCTCCCCACCACCGCGCCAGCCGGGGGCATGACCACTGACAGCTGACGGATAACAGATTTCAAAATCTGTTATCCGTCAGCTGTCATCTGTTTTCTGTTCGTTGTCATCTGTCACCTGTTCCCTGCCATCCGTTCGCCGTCTTCCGTCTTCTCCCGTCCGCCATCCCGTCCAGCCTCCGTCAGCCGCCGGTCGCCGCCGGCGAGACCTCTGCCAGCAGCCGGGCGGCGTGCACCCGGCCGGCGTGCTCGACCAGGTTGATCAGCACCTCCTTGCCGGAGGCTCGCTGCCGGGCGTCGCAGAGCAGCACCGGCGTACCGGGGTCCAGGTCCAGCGCGCGGGCGACCTCCTCCGGGCCGTACTCGCGCGTTCCGGCGAACCGGTTCACCGCGACGACGAAGGGGATGCCGCGGTGCTCGAAGAAGTCCACGGCGGGGAAGCAGTCGGTCAGCCGACGGGTGTCGGCGAGCACCACCGCACCGAGCGCTCCCTGGGCCAACTCGTCCCAGAGGAACCAGAACCGGTCCTGCCCCGGGGTTCCGAACAGGTAGACGGCCAGGCCCTCGCGGATGGTGATCCGGCCGAAGTCCATCGCCACCGTGGTGCTGGACTTGCGCTCCACCCCGTCCAGGTCGTCCACCCCGCGCCCGGCCTCGGTGAGCCGCTCCTCGGTGCGCAGCGGACGAATCTCGCTGACCGCGCCGACCAGCGTCGTCTTGCCGACCCCGAACCCGCCCGCCACCAGGATCTTGAGCGCGAGCACGGAGTCGGACTGGTCCACCGGACCCACCGGGGTGGACGGCCACCGGCTGATCGGGCGGCCCGGACCGGCGGGGTGATGACGGCCGGACGGCTGGTCAGAGTGCACGGAGCCCATGGATGACCTCCTGGAGGATGCGTTCGTCGGGGAGCAGTGCGGGCGGCACAGGGCGGTTGACCCGGATGAGCCCGGCCGCCAGCAGATCGCCGAGCAGCACCCGCACGACGCCCACCGGCAGGTCGAGGTCGGCGGCGAGCTCGGCCACGGACAGCGGTGTGCCCAGGCACCGGCGGAGGATCCGCGCCTGCTCCGGACCGATCGGCAGCTCGGCCGCGTCCGGTGCGAGCGCCGGGTCGGGCAGCTCGGACACCACCACGGCGATCAGGTCGAACTGCTGCTCACCGCTCCCGGTCCGGCCCCTGGTCATGGCGTACGGGCGGACCAGCGGCCCGGCCTCGTCGTCGTACCAGTGGGCCCGGTGGGCGGCGGCGAGCGGGTTCCGGGGCAGCCGGTCGGGGTCGGCCCTCGGGTGCTCCGGATGTCGCTGGTGGTACGGGTGGAAGGCGTGCTCCGCCCGGTGGTCCGGGCGGTCCGGCTGGGGCACCGAGCTCACCCTCCGTGCACCGTGCGGGGCGGGGCGCTCAGGTGCTCACCGACCCGGCGGACCAGTCTGGCCATCTCGTAGGCGACCAGCCCGAGATCGGCCCGCGCGGTGGCGAACACGGCCAGGCAGGTACCCTCCCCGGCCGCCGCGACCAGCAGGTAGCCGCCCTCCAACTCGACCATGGTCTGCCGGACTTCGCCCGCACCGAAGTGCCGCCCGGCACCCTTGGCGAGGCTGTGGAACCCGGCCGCGACGGCCGCCAGGTGCTCGCCGTCCTCCCGGGCCAGACCGGCCGAACTGCCCATGGCCAGGCCGTCGGCGGAGAGCATCACGGTGAAGCGGACCTCGGGGGCGCGCTGGACCAACTCGTCGAGGAGCCAGCTCAGTTCCCCCGCGCGGTGGGTGGTGCCGATCACGACCGGTCTCCTTCGGTTCGGGTGTCGGGTCTCGCTCCGGGCCGGAAGCCCGGCCGGGCTTCCGGCCGGGCGTCGGGCGGGGTGCCGGGCGAGGTGCCGGGCGAGGTGCCGGGCCGGACTTCGGGCCGCCGGCCGCGCGCCCAGCCGTGCTGGAAGGCCGCCATCGCCGCCCGCGCCTCCTCCGGACTGCGGGCCACCGGCCCCGTACCGATTCCGCCCCCGGCTCCGGCGGTGACTCCGGTGGTGACTCCGCGGCGGCCGTACGGGGCGGCGGCGGGCGCCTCCCGCAGCTGCGGGGCAAGATTCGCCCGGCGCACCCGGCGCGGCAACTCCTCCGGACCGTCCACCGATCCGCGCTCGCCCGGCACCTCGCCCTGCGGCCCGCTCGGCAATGCGCCCGCCGACGGTGCGGAGGCGCCGTGCTGGGGCTGCGGCGGACCGGGCTGCGGACGGGAGGCCGCGCCCGGGCCCCCGTCCGCAGCCGGTCCGGCCGTCCGGGCGCCGGAGGCCCGGAAGGGGGTGCGGTGCGTCGGCCCGGGGTCGACGCCCCGGACTCCGAACGGCAGCAGCGCCCCGCCCTCCGGCAGCGGCCCACCCGCCGCCGGAAGCTCTGTCCCCGCCACCCCGCTGCCCGGGAGGGCGGGTTCCGCTCCGTCCCCGGCCGGATCCGGCACCCACTCGGGCGCCGGCTCCGGCGTGATGTCCAACTCCGGTACCGGCTCGTGGCCTTGTCCCGGGTGGTCCCCCCGCTCGTCGGCCAGCAGCCCGGCGGGCAGCAGCACCACCGCGGTGGTGCCGCCGTACGCGGAGGTCACCAGGGAGACCCGGACGTCGTGCCGCCGGGCGAGCCGGCTGACCACGAACAGGCCGAGCCGGTCGCTGTCGAACAGGTCGGTCTGTTCGGCCGCGGCGATCCGCCGGTTGGCGGCGGCCAGCGCGGCCGGACCCATCCCGAGACCGCGGTCCTCGATCTCCAACGCGTAGCCGTTGCCGACCTGTTCACCGCGGATGTGCACCCTGGTGTGCGGCGGGGAGAACCCGGTGGCGTTCTCGACCAGTTCGGCCACCAGGTGGGTGAGGTCGGCGACGGCGTGGCCGACGACGGCGGCGCGCGGCAGTGGGTGCACCTCGACCCGGGCGTACTCCTCGACCTCCGAGACGGCCGCCAGCACCACGTCCACCAGCGGCACGGGCCGCCGCCAGGCCCGGCCGGGAGCCGCACCGGAGAGGATGATCAGGCCCTCGGCGTGGCGGCGCATCCGGGTGGTCAGGTGGTCCAGCCGGAACAGGTCGGCGAGCTCGGACGGGTCCTCGGTGCGGCGCTCCATGCTGTCCAGCAAGGTGAGTTGGCGGTGCACCAGGACCTGGCTGCGGCGCGCGAGGTTGACGAACACCCCGGACACTCCCGACAGCACCTCGGCCCGTTCCACCGCCGCCGTGACAGCTGCCCGCTGCACGGCACCGAGCGCCCGGTGCACCTGGCCGATCTCGTCGTCGCGGCCCACCGGCCGGGGCGCCTCGGATTCGATGTCCACCTCCTCGCCAGCACGCAACTTCCGCATAGTGGACGGGAGTTCGCGCCAGGCAAGGTCAAGTGCCGTGTCACGCAGGCCGGTCAGCTCGGTTACCAGGCCGCGGCCGATCTGCACCGAGATCACCAGCGAGGCGACCACCCCGAGCAGCCCGAGCAGTACGGCGATCCCGGACGGGGTGAACAGGCCCAGTGCGTAAGGGTTCTGCTGTTCTGCGGCGAGCCGACCGGTCCGGTCCGCAACATCGCGCAGCCCGGCGGCGACGTTCCCGGCCACCGCCGCCCACCGGTCCGCCGGCACCGCGGCGACGGCCGACCGGCCGTCGGCGGCGGTACGGACCTCCTCCTCGTAACCCACCAGTTCCCGGTGGTCAGGGCCGTCGGTGACGGCGAGCAGTGCCTCCCGGTCTGCCTGGCCGAGACCGGCGGCCGCGCCCTGCTCGAACGCGCGACGGGCAAAGGCCGCACCGGAGAACTCCCGCAGCTGGTCGTCACCGAGCCCGCCAGAGAGTTCGGCGGACCGCAGCAACGCGTCCTCACGGGAGAGGAGTTCGCGGGTGCGGTCCAGCTCCGGCAGCACCCGCGAGTCGGCCCCGGGGTGGCCGTCGCGCGGCGCGGCGACGGCACCGGACACGGCCAGCGCCCGGTCCACGGCCGTCCCGTACGCGGCGTACGCCTCGGACCAGCCCACGCTCCGGGTGAGCACCCTGCCGCGCAGTTCGGGCAGGGCGGCAAGCGCGGTGCCGAGGTCGTCCAGGCGGGCGGCGGCGTCGGCGCCGAGGCCCTGGGCGTCGGCCCGGTTGTAGCCCCGGCCGGGGCGGCGCGGGTCGGGGAACAGCGGGGTGAGCGCCCGGTCGGTGGCGGCGGCAGCCTCGCGCACGGCACTCTCCCGCCCTGCGGCGGGCACCGTCCCCGGGACGAGGCCCGGACCGGCCAACAACTGTCCGGCGGCGGCGCGTTCGGCCTGCAGGCCGGCGACGGTGTCGGCGACGGGGGTGAGCAGGCTGCGCTGGGCGTCGCGCAGGCGCAGCAGGTCCCAGACGCCCTGGGCGGTGGTGACGGTGGCGAAGCCCCAGAGGGCGATGACGGAGACGACCGGGACCATCAACAGGGCGATGATCCGGGCGCGCACGCTCCGGGGACGCAGCCCCCGCAGTCCGAACGGCCCGCGCAGTCGGGGGCCGGGGCGCGACGAGCGGGCGGGCGGTCCGGCGTGGGCACCCCGGCGGGCGCCAGGGGTGGTGCCACGGACTTCTCGCATGGACGGGGGCCTTTCGGGCAAGGGCGACGGGGCTCGGGCGGCACGAACAGCCTCGGGCGGCACGGACGGGCTCAGGCGGCACAAGCGGGCTCAGGCCGCGCGGTCCCGGCCGTACGGATCCCGCCCGGCCGGGGCAGGGCCGGCCGGGGCAGGGCCGGCCGGGTCGAAACCGCCCGCGGCAGGGCCGTACAGGCTTGTGAGCGCGGTGCCCGAGGGCGCAGCGCCCGACTCGGCGCCGGGCCGGGCGGCGGGGTCGGCGAACTCCTCGATCGCCAGCTCCCCCGCTGTCAGATCGCCGGCCCGCTCCTGGGTGGTCGGGGAGAGCGCGACGAAGGCGGAGGCCAGGAAGAGGAACGAGCCGAGGCCGACGGCGAGCGGGAAGACGAACTCCATCGGGCTGACCCCGCCCAACCCGGTCCGGGCGGAATCCAGTTGGACGTGGACGGCCGCCATGCCCGTGTAGTGCATGCAGCTGACGGCCAGGCCCATGCCCAGCGAGGCGGCGGCCGCGGCGTACCCGTTGCGGACGGTGACGGCGGCCCAGAGCGCGGCGGTGGCGGCACCGACCGCGACCAGGACGGAGAGCGCGACCGTCCCGCCGTCGTAGCGCAGCCCGCCGTGCATCCGGACGGCGGCCATGCCGAGGTAGTGCATCGCGGCGACGCCGACGCCGGTGGTGCAGCCGCCGCCCAGCAGAGCGAGGCCGCGGTGCCGGCCGTAGCAGACCACGGTCAGGCCGAGGCCGGTGACCAGTACGGCGACCAGCAGGCTCAGCACCGTGAGCGGCACGCTGTAGCGCAGTTCGGTTCCGTCGACGGCGAAGCCGAACATGGCGACGAAGTGCATGGTCCAGATCCCGGAGCCGATCGCGGCGGCTGCGGTGAGCAGCCAGTTCCGGCGGGCGGCGCCCGTGGCGGCCAGGCCGCGCAGGGTGCAGCGCAGCCCGAGGGCGGCACCGGCGCAGGCCATCGCGTAGGAAAGGACGGGGGTCAGCCAGCCGAAGCTGAACTGGTTGAGGGCTCCCATGGGACCTCCGGTCGACCGGTCGGGCCCGGGGCGGAATGCGGTACTCCCGGGCACCCCCGGCCGGGCGGACTGCATCCGACGGGCACATGGGCATGTGCGGCATATGCCCGTCGCATGTGCGCTTCCGGCCTGGGGTGCGTGGGACGCTATCGAGCGGCTGGAATCAGCCAGACGAAGATCTGAAAAGCTGCACGCGCGGCGCGGGCGCCGTGTTCGAATGGCCCGGTCCTGTGCCCAGCGACACTCGGGCGACTGACAACGAACAAAAGACAGATAACAGATGTTGAAATCTGTTATCTGTCTTCTGAAAGTTGAACTCTGAAACCCGTCAGCCCGACGCCGTCAGCCCTGCGCCGTGACCCGCACCCGCATCGCGCTCGCCGCCCGGAGCGTGATCCCCTGCACGAGCGCCACCCGCCGGTCCACCACCTCCAGGTCGAAGTCCCGCAGCAGCACCCCGAGGGTCAGCACCGACTCCAGCATCGAGAAGTGCTGCCCGATGCAGGCCCGCGGCCCGCCGCCGAACGGGAACCATGCGTAGCGGTGCCGCGCCTTCTCCTCCTCCGGCAGGAACCGGTCCGGGTCGAAGCGCTCGGGCTCGGCCCAGTGGTCCGGGTGCCGCTGGGTGACCAGCGGCGCGACCACGACCTGTGCCCCCGCCGGGATCACGTACCCGTCGATGACCGTCTCCTCGACCGCCCGCCGCCCGATCAGCGACGCCGCCGGAAAGAGCCGCATCGCCTCCTTGATCACCCGGGTGAGGTACGGCAACCGCTCCAGGTCCGCCGCCGTCGGCGCCCGCCCGGCCAGAACGGTCCGCGCCTCCTCCTGGGCGAGCTTGCGCTGCTCCGGGTGCTTGGCCAGCAGGTGCAGGGCGAAGGCCAGCGAGGTGGCCGTGGTCTCGTGCCCCGCGAGCAGGAACACCAGGACCTGGTCCCGGAGTTCGGCCGGATCCAGCCGCTCGCCGTCCTCGCCGCGCGCCCGCCCGAGCAGCGTCAGCAGGTCGTCCGCCTCCTCGTCACCGCCCCCGCGCGCCGCCCGCTCCGCGATGATCCGGTCGCAGACCTCGTAGAGCGCCCGCTGCGCCTCCAGGCCGCGCCGGTTGCCCGGCGTCGGCCAGGTGCGCGGGAACCGGACCGGCGCGAAGCCTCGCTCCTTGATGTACTCGCCGAGCACCGGGAAGCTGCGGTTCACCACCTCCACCGCTTCCTCCACGTCGGCGCCGAAGAGGATCCGGGCGACGGCCCGCAGCGCGAACCGCGACATCTCCTCCGCGGCGTCCACCACCCCGCCCGGCACCGCCCGCCAGCGCTCGGCGAGCGCCTGCGCCTCCTGGGCGAGCGCCTCCGCGTAGCCGTCGACCCGGCGACGGGTGAACAGCGGCTGGACCAGTCGGCGCTGACGCTGGTAGACCTCGTCCTGGCTGGTCAGCAGGCCGTTGCCGACACTGGTCCGCAGTTCGTCGTAGAAGCTGTTCTCCTTGCGGAAGTTCGCCGCCTCGCTGCCCAGCACCTGGTGGGCGCCCTCCGGCGAGAACACCCCGTAGAACTCGACGCGCAGCCCGGGCGGCCCGGCCACCATGCGCACCACGTCGCCGTGGTCCCGCCGGGCCGCGAGGTAGGTGCGCAGCGGACGGCGGGTGAGGTCGAAGAGCGACCCGACCAGGGGGTTCCCGGCCGGTCCGGGTATGGCGGCTGCGGTGGCCATCGGCACTCCTTCTGGGCTTCCTCGGCGCTGACGCGCGCTCGCTGACCCTTCAACCTTACTGACGGGTATTCAGCCGAGGAAGCCACGCGAAAGGACCGGGCCGCCGACCCACGCCGCCGGCCCGGTCCGCTCACTCGTATCACTCGTACTCGGTGCCACCCTTGCGGGTCAGGTAGGCGTCGCTGACCACCTTGGCGATCGCCCGCCCGCCGAGCACCGGGCTCCAGCGCTCGACCACCGGCCGGACCACCACGCCCTCACGCAGGTGGAGTTCACGCCCGGAGTGCGCCTCCTTGCCCTGCGCATGCGCCAGCACCGTCGCGGTGTCGAACGGCCCGCGCCACAGTTCGGTCACCAACGGCAGTTCGCCGTCCATGAGTTCGGCGGCCGACAGCCAGGTCAACTGCCCGTCCAGCACGGCCGACACGTCGAAGGCCGCGTACCCGGGGCGCTCGGTACGCGCGGAGGCGCCGTACGTCAGGTCCTGCACGCCCTCGCCGAACACCTCGCCGAAGATACCGACCCGCTCGGCACCCAGCCGTTCGGCCAACCGGGCCGCCGCCGCCGGGATGTCGTACGCGCGCACCGCCCGCCAGTACAGGTTGCGCTCGTCCTCGGCGAGCGCCAGCCCCTGCGCGCCGATCCCCTTGGACGAGACGTGCACCTCGCCGGTGGCGGCGGTGTAGGTGACCAGGCAGCAGCTGCCGTGCAGCTTCTCGGTCAGTACCACGGGCTCGCCGGGCCCGAAGACGTCGGGGTGGCGCTTGAGGTTCTCGATGTCCACCCAGGGCAGCAGGTCGGGCGCGCTGAGGACCTCACCGTTCATCGAGGTCGGCACCGGCGGCTGCCACTTGACGATCCCGAGCACTTCGGCGAAGTCCTCGCCCCGCTCGGCCGCCCCGGCCAGGTCGGTTCCGGCCAGCGCGCCGGGCCGGCAGACGATGCCCTGGGACAGCTCCCCGCGCAGCCGTACCGCCTTCACCCGGTTCGCCGCACTGCCCGCCAGCTTGCCGGTCAGCCCCAGCTCCTCGATCAACTCCTCGGGCAGGACAGCCTGTTCGGGGATGTAGACGGCGTGGTCGCCGGTCCGGTAGGAGCCCTTGGCCACCACCGCGCGATAGAGTCCGACCTGGGCCAACTCCAGTGCGTCGGCGTTCGGGTGCTCCAGGATGACCAGCTTCTCGGCGGTGACGCGCAGCGTGGACATGGGCGGACTCCTCCCCGTTGATCCGTTCGGATCGACCATCGGGCCCGGGCGGCCGACGGTCGGCCGCGCCTACGGGCTGTCGCCCACTCTGACCGTTCCACCTGCCCGGATGCGAAGGGTTTTCCACCGGCCGCCCTTCCGCCGGTCGTCCTTCCACCTGCCGCCCTTCCGGACCGAACCGTCCGTGCACGTTTGAGCCTTCGCACAGCAGCCCCGAGACCGTCGCCCCACTCCCGCTGTGCGATGTGACAGAGGATTTATCGCTCGCATCTGCGGCACTATGATCGCCGTAATGGCCGCACCTGCGGCCACACCTCCGCGCCCCTTCCGGCGCGAACCCTGGAGGGGAAGCACCGATGAGCACTCGCACCACCCCCACCCGCAGACTCGCCGTCGCCGCCACTGCGGCCCTCGTCCTCAGCCTCGGGGCCACCGCCTGCGGCAGCGACGGCGGCAAGTCCTCCGGCTCCGCCTCCTCGGCCGCGACCGCCGCCGCCACCGGCGCCACCGGCGCGGCGGGCACCGACGGAGCCACCGCTCCGAAGGCGAAGGGCGCCATCACCGTGTTCGCCGCCGCCTCCCTCAAGGAGACCTTCACCGAGCTCGGCAAGAAGTTCGAGGCCGCCAACCCGGGCACCAAGGTCACCTTCAACTTCGGCGGCAGCTCCGCCCTCGCCACCAGCATCAACTCCGGTGCACCGGCGGACGTCTTCGCCGCGGCCAGCCCGGCCACCATGAAGACGGTCACCGACGCGGGCGGCGCGAGCGGCCAGCCGACGACCTTCGTCAAGAACACCCTCGCCATCGCCGTGCCCAAGGGCAACCCCAAGCACCTCGCGGGCCTCAAGGACCTCACCGGTTCCGGCGTGAAGGTCGCGCTCTGCGCGAAGGAGGTGCCCTGTGGTGCCGCCGCCCTCACCGCGTTGAAGGCCGCCGGCGTCGACCTCACCCCGGTGACCCTGGAGCAGGACGTCAAGGGCGCGCTCACCAAGGTCGAGCTCGGCGAGGTCGACGCCTCGCTGGTGTACAAGACCGATGTGCAGGCCGATGCTGCGAAGATCGACGGCGTGGACTTCCCCGAGGCCGCCAAGGCCGTGAACGACTACCCGATCGCCGCACTCGCCAAGGCGCCGAACAAGGACGGCGCGGCCGCCTTCGTCGCCTACGTGCGGTCGCCCGAGGCCAAGCAGGTGCTGACTGCGGCGGGCTTCCAGGCGCCGTGACGGACCGCACCACCGGCAGCGACCGCAACCGGGACTCCGGCTCCGGCACGGGCTCCCGCATCGGCTCCGGCGCCGGCTCCGGCGCCAGCTCCGACACCGGTACCGCTACCGGTACCGGCATCACCCGGGACGACGCAGCCCCGGCACCGGCAGGACCCGCGAACGCCCTGCCGGGCCGCCGCCGGGGCCCGCGCCGCCCCGGCGCACAGCGCGTCCCGGTCACGCTGCTGCTCCCGGCGCTGCTCGGCCTGGCGTTCCTGATCCTGCCGCTGGTCGGGCTGCTCGTCCGGGCGCCGTGGAGCGGCCTGTCCGAGCAGCTGACCAGCACCGCCGTCTGGGACGCCCTGCGGCTCTCGCTGATCTGCGCGACGGCCGCCACCGCGGTGTCGCTGGTCCTCGGGGTCCCGCTGGCCTGGCTGCTCGCGCGCGCCGAGCTGCCCGGCCGGCGGGTGATCCGGGCGCTGGTCACCTTGCCACTGGTGCTGCCCCCCGTGGTGGGCGGTGTGGCGCTGCTGCTGGTGCTCGGCCGACGCGGCATCGTCGGTTCCTGGCTGGACTCGGCGTTCGGCATCACCCTGCCCTTCACCACCACCGGGGTGGTGATCGCCGAGGCCTTCGTGGCGATGCCCTTCCTGGTGATCAGCGTGGAGGGAGCGCTGCGGGCGGCCGATCCCCGCTTCGAGGAGGCGGCCGCGACCCTGGGCGCCTCCCGGCTGACCGCGTTCCGCCGGGTCACCCTGCCGATGATCGCCCCCGGGATCGCCGCCGGAGCCGTCCTGGCCTGGGCCCGGGCGCTCGGCGAGTTCGGCGCGACGATCACCTTCGCGGGCAACTTCCCGGGCCGCACCCAGACCATGCCGCTGGCCGTCTACCTGGCCATGGAGTCCGACCCGGAGGCGGCGATCGCGCTGTCGCTGGTGCTGCTGGTGGTCTCCGTCGCCGTCCTGGTCGGCCTGCGCGACCGCTGGATGTCGACCCCATGACACCGACTCCGGACCAAGACCCGGCCTCGGCCCCGACCCCGGCCCCGGACGAACGCCCCCACACCCAGGACGCCGACAGGACGGCCGAACCGATGCCCCCCGAACCGCCCTCCACCGCCGCCCCTGCCCCTGCCCCCGTCCCCGTCCCCGCACCGGGTGTCGGGGCCGCGCCCGCCGCCCTCGACGCCCGCCTGCGGGTCGACCGCGCCGCGTTCGCCCTCGACCTGGAGCTCACCGCCGCCCCCGGCGAGGTGATCGCCCTGCTCGGCCCGAACGGCGCCGGCAAGTCCACCGCGCTGCGCGCCCTCGCCGGCCTGCTCCCGCTCACCGGCGGCCACCTTCGCCTGGACGGCCACGTCCTGGAGGAACCGGCCCGGCGCCTGCACACCCCCGCCGAGCGACGACCGGTCGGCGTGGTGTTCCAGGACTACCTGCTGTTCCCCCACCTCAGCGCGCTCGACAACGTCGCCTTCGGCCCGCGCTGCCAGGGCCGCGCCAAGCGCGAGGCCAGGGCCGAGGCGGCGGCCTGGCTGGAACGGATGGGCCTGGCGGGCCACGCCTCGGTGCACCCCGGCCGGCTCTCCGGCGGCCAGGCCCAACGGGTGGCGCTGGCCCGGGCCCTGGCCGTCCGCCCCCGGCTGCTCCTGCTGGACGAGCCGCTGGCCGCCCTGGACGCCCGCACCCGGCTCGACGTACGGTCCCAACTGCGGCGCCACCTAGCCGAGTTCGAGGCCGTGGCGGTGCTGGTGACGCACGACCCGCTGGACGCGATGGTGCTGGCCGACCGGCTGGTGGTGATCGAGGACGGCCGCGAGGTGCAGTCCGGCAGCCCGGCGGAGGTCGCCCGGCGCCCGCGCACCGACTACATCGCCCGCCTGGTCGGCCTCAACCTGTACCAGGGACGGGCCGAGGGCACCCTGGTCACCCTCCCGGACGGCACCGTCCTGACCACCACCGAGGAGCTGTCCGGACCGGCGTTCGTGGCCTTCCCGCCCGCCGCCGTCACCCTGTACCGGGAGCGGCCGCGGTCCAGCGCCCGCAACCTGTGGCAGGCCGAGGTCACCGGCCTGGACCTGCACGGCGACCAGGTGCGCGCCGAACTCGCCGGAACCCTGCCGATGGCCGCCGACCTCACCCCGGCCGCCGTCGCCGAACTGGGGCTGGCACCGGGAACACCGGTCTGGGCCTCGGTCAAGGCCACCCAGACCCACGCCTACCCGGCCTGACCCGGCCTGACCCGCCGCCCTGTACCGCCCCGGCCCGCCGGACAACACCCCGCCCGAGCGCGCCTACTCCGACGGCTCGACGAACCCCGACTCGTACGCGGCGATCACCGCCTGGGTACGGTCCCGCGCGCCCAGCTTCGCCAGCACGCTGCTGACGTGCGTCTTCACCGTCTGTACCCCGAGCACCAGCTGCTCGGCGATCTCCCCGTTGCTGAGCCCGCGCGCCATCATCCGCAGCACCTCGGCCTCGCGCCCGGTCAGCGCCGCCCGGTCCATGGCCGCGCGGGCGGCCGGGTTGCCGTGCCCGGCGGCCAGCTGCCGGATCGCGGCCGGGAACAGCAGCGACTCGCCGGCCGCCGCCAGCCGTACCGCGTGGACGATCTCGGCCGGGCGGCTGCGCTTGAGCAGGAAGCCGTCGGCGCCCGCGCGCAGCGCCTGGTAGACGTAGTCGTCGTTCTCGAAGGTGGTGACGACCAGGATCCTCGGCGGCCGTTCCCCCGGCGGGCCAGGGCGCAGCAGTTCGCGGGTGGCCGCCAGGCCGTCCATGACGGGCATCCGGACGTCCATCAGCACCACTCTCGGGCGCAGCGCACGAGCGAGGGACACAGCCTCCGCGCCGTCGCCCGCCTCCCCGACCACCCGCAGGTCGCCCTGGGCCTCCAGTACGGCCCGCATCCCGGCCCGGACCAGTTCCTCGTCGTCGGCGAGCAGGATGTCGGTCATCCCAGCCGCACCGGCCCCGACGCCTCCGCCTGCAAGATCATTCGTCACGAGCCCAAGCGTAGGGGCAGCCGGACGTCGAGCACCCACTCCGCTCCCCCGTCGCCGCCCGCCCCGACCATGGCCTCGCCGCCGAGCAGCGCGGCCCGTTCCCTGATGCCGCGCAGCCCCTTGCCGCCCTTGCGCGAACCGCCGACCCGGCCTGGACCGCCCCGACTCGGCGCCGCCACCAGGCGGTTGGCGCAGCGCAGCTCCAACTGCCCCTCCCGAACGGCGATCTGGACATCGACCAGCTGGCCGGGCGCGTACTTGAGCGCGTTGGTGACGCCCTCCTGGACGATCCGGTAGGACTCGCGCGAGAGCACCCCGGGCAGCACCCCGGCGGGTACCTCGATGCTCGCCTCGACCGGGCTGCCGGCCGCGCGGGCGGTGTCGAACAGCGCTGGCAGCTGGTCGATACCGGGCTGCTCGGTGGCCGCCCCGTTCCGCGCCGCGCCGCCTGCCGGGGTCTCCCGCAGCAGGACCAGGGTGCGTTCGAGGTCCTCCATCGCCTGCCGCCCGGTCTCCTCGATGACCTCCAGCGCCTTGGCGGCGAAGGCCGGGTCCCCGACCTCGCGCGCCGCCCCCGCCTGGAGGACCGTCACCGTCAGTGCGTGGCCGATGGAGTCGTGCAGCTCGCGGGCCAACCGGTTGCGCTCCAGCAGCCGTTCGGCCCGAAGCTCCGCCTCCGCCAGCCGCTCCGCCGGGGACGGCCCCAGCAGCCTCACGGCCATGGCGAGTTGGAGGCGGCCCGCCCAGACCACCAGCCAGCCGTAGCCGAGCGCCGGCACCGGGGCGAGCGGGAGGTACCAGAAGCCGCGCGGACCGGTCAGCAGGTCGAAGACCGGAGCGAGGCCGAAGACCGTCGCGAAGCCGATCGCCGAACCGAGCGCCACCCGCCCGATCAACCAGGCCGCCGTACGGCGCCGGTCGGCCCAGGTGCCGGAGGGCTCGACGCCGATGTCCTCCTCGCGGTCGGGCACCAGCAGCAGTCGCGCCTGCACGCCCTCGGCGCGGCGCGCCGCCGGGACGAGGGCGACCAGCCCGAGCAGGACGACGTCCAGCGAGACGGCCGCCGTCAGGATCGAGCCGAGGCTCCGCTGGTACGTCCCCGGGTAGATCATCAGGACGACGCCCGCGAAGATCCACCCCACCAGCAGGTGCAGCAGCCGGGCGTAGGTGGCACCGGCCACCAGCGGCGCGAGGATCGCGGTCGCTCGGCCCCGGCTCCGGAACGCGTTCATTCGTGGCACCGCCCCATCCTGCCAGCTCAGCGGGCGGCCACGGCTCCCCCGCCGGATTGCCGCCGTCTCCCTCCCCGGAGGGAGACGAATCCCCGCTGCGGCGGGATCCGCCCACCAGCCCGTTCCGGTCGAATGGAGCCACCGACCGGAACACGGACGGTGACCAGCGACGAGGAGGGGAAAGCGGCCGTGATCAAGATCCAGGGCCTGACCAAGGAGTACGACGGCCGTCGGGTAGTCGACGACCTGTCGTTCGAGGTCCGGCCCGGCGTGGTGACCGGCTTCCTGGGCCCGAACGGCGCCGGGAAGAGCACCACCATGCGGCTGGTCCTCGGCCTGGACCGCCCCACCGCCGGGCACGCCCTGGTCGGCGGCCGTCCGTACACCGAACTCGCCGAGCCGCTGCGGCAGGTGGGCGCACTGCTGGACGCCCAGGCCCTGCACGGCGGCCGGACGGCGCAGGGCCACCTGCGCTGGCTCGCCGCGAGCAACGGCCTGCCGGCGCGACGGGTCGGCGAGGTGCTCGCCCAGGTCGGGCTGGCCGAGGCCGCCGGGCGGCGGATCCGGGGCTTCTCGCTCGGTATGCGCCAGCGCCTCGGGGTGGCCGCCGCACTGCTCGGCGACCCGCCGGTGCTGCTCCTGGACGAACCGGTCAACGGCCTGGACCCGGAGGGCATCCGCTGGATCCGCACCCTGCTGCGCGAACTGGCCGCCGAGGGACGGGCGGTACTGGTCTCCTCCCACCTGATGACCGAAATGGCCATCACCGCCGACCACTTGGTGGTGATCGGTCGCGGCCGCCTGCTCGCGGACGCCGCCACCGCCGAGTTCATCGACCGCCACGGCCGCACCAGGATCCGGGTCCGGGCGGTGGACGCCGCCAAGCTGGCCGCTTTGCTCGGCGGGCCCGGCCACGGCCTCGACGCCGTCGAAGTCGACGGCGGCGCCTGGGAGGTGACCGGCGCCGAACCCGAGCGGATCGCCGCACTGGCCGCCGCCAACGGCGTGGTGCTGTACGAGATCGCGGTCCAACAGGACTCGCTGGAGGAGGCGTTCATGCGGATGACCGCGGACAGCGTCGAGTACCGGGCGGAGGCCGTCGCATGAGTGCCGTTCCGTACACCGCCAACGCCTTCCGGGCCGAGCGGGTCAAACTCACCACCCTCCGCTCGCTCTGGGTCCCGCCGTTGCTCTCCGTGCTGCTCACCGTCGGCGCCACCACGGCCGTCGGCGCGATACTCGGCGACAAGGACCACAGCATCACCGACGACCCAGGCATCGGCATCTTCTACGGACTCAACTTCGGCCAGGCGGCGCTGGTCGCCTTCGGTGTCCTGCTGATCGGCCAGGAGTTCAACACCCGGATGATCGACGTCTCCCTCGCCGCCGTCCCCGCGCGCGGCCGACTGTACGGCGCCAAGCTGGCGTTGGGCGCCCTGATCGGCCTCGGCGTGGGCGCGCTCGGCACGGCGGGCTCCTACGCCGGGTACGCGGCCACCGTGCCCGCCGACTGGCACGGCCCCGCCTTCGCCCGCGCGGCCACCGCCGGAGTGCTGTACCCGGCGCTGCTGGTGGTGTTCTGCCTCGGGGTGACCGCACTGTTGGGCAATCTCACCGCCGCCATGGGCCTGCTGACGCCGACCGTCTTCCTGCTCTCGCCGCTGCTCGTCGGCGTGCCCGGGGTGCGCCGGGTGGCCCAGTTCCTCCCCGACCGGGCAGGCCAGTACGCGCTGCACTACGCCGACGACCCGCAGCTCGCGTACGGGCACTGGACCGGCCTGGCGATCATGGCGCTCTGGACGGCGCTGGCCGCGTACGGCGGACTGCGGGCGATGCGGGAGCGCACCAAGTGACCGTGAGCGAAGGAGAGATGAGGATGAGCCTCGGCAACGCCCTGCGCGCCGAACGGATCAAGTTCACCACCCTGCCTTCGCAGTGGGCGGCACCGCTGACCTCAGTGGTCCTCACCGTCGGGGTGACCGCGGCCGTCAACGCCGCCTACGCGGCGAAGGACCATGTCCCCGGCGAGGACCCGGCCGGCGGGATCTTCTACGGCCTGCTGTTCGGCCACGTGGCCGTGGCCTGCCTCGGCATCCTGCTGATGGGGCAGGAGTTCAACACCCGGATGATCGGCACCTCGCTCACCGCCGTCCCCCGGCGCGGCGAGCTGTACGCTGCCAAGCTCGCACTCGGCGCCGGGCTCGGCCTGTTGGTGGGGCTGGCCTCCACGGCGGGCTCCTTCCTCGCCTTCGACGCCACCGCCGGCCTTGACCTCTCCACCCCGGGCCTGGCCCGCAGCTTCCTGGCCGGCGTGCTCTACCACCCGCTGATGGTGCTGATCTGCCTCGGACTGACCGCGATGCTGGGAAACTTCAGCGCCGCGCTCGGCCTGCTCACCCCGATGGTGTTCCTCGGCACCACCTGGCTGGCCGCGATTCCCGGTGTTCGTGAGATCGGCCAGTTCCTGCCCGACCGGGCCGGCCTCTACGCGATGCGCACCCAGACCGAGCCCGGCATCCACTACGGGCACTGGACGGGCCTGCTGATCATGGCGCTCTGGACGGCCGCGGCCGTCTACGGCGGGCTACGGGCGATGCGGCGCTACCAGGCTTCGGGCGAGTAGCGGGGTGGCGGGCGGCAGGAGGGCGGGCAGGGCAGGGCCAGCGGCGGGTAACAGATGACAACAAACAGGTAACAGATAACAGCGAACAGATTACGAAATCTGTTCGCTGTTATCTGTTACCTGTCATCCGACATCCGTTCGCCGCCGGCCCGCCCCGTCACCGCAGCGCCGGATGCTCCGCGATCACCGTGCAGCTCCCCGGGGCGATCTCGGTGAAGCCCGCATCCCGGACCACCGGCAGCCCGCTGCGGACCAGTTCCTCCCACGCCCCCGGCTCCGCCGTGCGGACGGCGAGCGCGAAGCCCGACTCCGCCCACTCCTTGCGCTGCGCATCGTCCAGCCGCCACCAGGCGAGCTGCGCCGCGTGGCCGGTCTGGGCCATGGTCTTGCCCGCGCTCATCTCCAGCTCCGGGTTGAGCCACAGCACCGGCAGTCCCGGCTCGGGCGCGCCGACCTCGGCGGTCTCCTCCAGGTCCGTCCCGGAGACCTGCAACTTGGCGAGCTCCTTCGGCCAGCCGTCCAAGGGGATCGGCGGGAACACCCGCACCTCCGCCTCCCGCCCGTGCACCGTGATCCCCGGCAACTCCCCGGCCCGACGCCACTCCCCGCCCCGGGCGCGCCGGACCACCTTACGGATCCGGGCGTCCTCCCAGGCCTCGACCTGCTCCGCCCACTCCCCGTCCGGCCCGGTCACCCGGGGGTCGGCGAGCAGCGTCAGCACCGCCCGTGCCGAGGTCTCCAGCGCGTCCGTCCGCCCGGGCGGCGTGGCCTTCTCCAGCCGGACGACCAGCGGCAGCACGTACTGCGGCCGCGCGTCGCGGTCCTCGGGGTCGGGAAGGTCGCCGGGGGCGGGAGCAGGGGCCGGGGCATCGAACGGAGAAGTCACCCGTCCAGCATGCCAGCCCCGCCGTCACCGCCCCGGCCCGCCCCCGCGCCCTCGCACCGCACCCGCGCCCGCAGCCGCACCCCGAGCCGCGCCCGCGCCGCCAACGCACCGCCCGACCCACCCCGGCCTGGCGGCCACGCTCAGCGCAGCCGCTGCCGCAGTTCGTCCACCGCCGCCCGGATCCCCGCGCTGTAGGCGTCCTCCGGCAGCGCGTCCAGGCTCCGGACCGCCCGTTCCAGCTGTTCGCGCGCGAGGTCGGGTTCCCCGAGCTTGAGGTGGTCGGAGGCCAGGTTGAGGTGCAGCGACGGATAGAAGGCCCGCACCTGGAGCGCGGACTCGTAGGTCCGGGCGCGCTCGGCGGTCAGCGAGTCGGCGGCCGCGAGGGCCCGCCGGTCCCACTCCAGTTCGGCCCGGGGGTCGTCCTGCAGGTCGGCCAGATAGTGCGCCAGGACGCAGCGGTGGAAGACGTCCCGCTCGCCCAGTTCCTCCCAGAGGGCCTCGAAGCTGGCCCGCGCCTCGGCGGTCCGCCCGAGCTGCGCCGCCCGCACACCGTCCAGTCCGAGCGCGATCCGGCCGAGCGCCGACTCGTCAGCACCCCCGTCCGGACCGGACTCCGCCGAGGCCACACCGTGCACATCAGACACATCAGACACATCGGACATGACGGCAGCCTAGGGCCAGTCCGGCGGGTCCCGCCCGGCAAGGTCCGCCGGACAGGCCCGGCGGCCCGCTCAGCGCCGGTAGCCGCGCTGCGGGTCCCGCTCCTCCGCGTCCTCGTAGATCAGGAACCAGCCCTCGGGGTGCGTCGCGGCCAGCAGTAGTTCGGTGCGCTGCTCGGCGCCGAGCTCCGGGTCGCCGTCGTCCGGCCCGTACACGCCGAACAGTTCGTCGTGACAGCCGTCCCAGTCGTAGTCGTACAGGTCGGCGGGCAGGTCGCCCATCATGTCGGCCACCGACTCGGGCTGGGAGCCCAGCAGCGTCCGGGCGTCCACCAGGGCCATCCGCAGCGCGAGCTCCTCGGCGAGGCAGCGCGGCAGCGGCCATTCGCCGAGCGCGAGGTCGTCGGCCAGGTCGTCGAAGGCCCGGGCCATGGTGCGCCGCCAGCCCCGGTGGAGCCGCCAAGTGCGCTGGGGCAGCCGGGCGAAGACCGTCCAGTCGACGTCCTCGCCGTCGACCACCGGGTCGTCCCCGTGCTCGTCGAGGTCGTCGTAGGCGGCGTCGGCCAGGCCGAGCAGCTGGGCGTGCAGCAGGCAGGCGGTGCGCGGGGTGAGGGTCCAGTCGGCACCGGCGCCGCCCTCCTCGTCCTCGCCGTCCAGCGGGAACAGTTCGCCGAAGTCCGGGGTGAAGTCCTCGGTGACGCTGATCTCCAACGTGCCGCCGATCGCCTCGACCCCGGGGATGGCGGCCACCAGCCGGTCCGGGTGGAGCAGCGCGCCGAGCGCCGCGTTGGCGTCCTCGGCCACCTCGCGCAGCAGTTCACGGCGCTGGCCGGCCGGGTCGATGCCGTCGAAGTCCAGCTCCTCGACGGCCTTGATCGCGGCCGCGCGCAGCGCCGGCCAGTCGTTGATCCGCAGGCCCAGCACCACCGTCGCCTCGATCTCCGGTGCGCCGGAGTACTCTGCCGCGCCCGGCCCCTGCGGATGATCGCTTCGCTCGCCCATGGGGCTACGGTACGGCTTTTCGGCCGCCCGATCACCGGTCCGGACCAGCTTCCGGAGAGCTTCTCGGCCACCGCCCGGCCGTGTCTCTGTCACCCGGACGCACGACGCGGGCAGGATGGGCCCATGGCTGACATCAACGAGTACGGCGGCGGGCAGGGCCCGAACGCCGACGTCATGGTCGTGACCACCAACGACATCCCCGGCTTCCGGGTCGACCACGTGATCGGCGAGGTCTTCGGGCTGACCGTGCGCAGCCGCCACGTCGGCAGCCAGATCGGTGCCGGACTCAAGTCGCTGATCGGCGGCGAGCTGCGGGGTCTGACGAAGACCCTGGTCGAGAGCCGCAACGAGGCGATGCAGCGGCTGATCGAGCAGACCAAGGCGCGCGGCGGCAACGCCGTCCTGATGATGCGCTTCGACGTGACGGCGGCGGCGGACGTCGGCACCGAGGTCTGCGCGTACGGCACCGCCGCGGTGATCTCGCCGATCGGCTGAGGCCCCGGCCCACTGCGCTACGCCACACCGCGCCACCCGCGCCGCGCCGAGGGGCCGGCCGCGCGGGGAACAGCCACCGACCGCCCGATGTTTCACGTGCGTGACTGTTTACGGTGCAACAGACGAGGCCGGCGAGCGCCGCGTGGACGTCCTGGTGGTGGGTGCCGGACAGGCCGGACTGTCCGCCGCCTACCACCTCGGCCGCCGCGGCTTCGCCCGCTACCGGGCAGGAGTCGACGGCGGCTTCGTCGTACTCGACGCCAACCCCGCCCCCGGCGGCGCCTGGGCCCACCGCTCGCCGTCCCTGCGGATGGCCACCGTGCACGGCTTCCACGACCTCCCGGACGCCGAGCTCCCGGCGCCCGACCCGGAGGCCCGCGCGCGGGAGGTGGTGCCGGGGTACTTCACGGCGTACGAGGCCCGGCACGCGCTCCCGATCGTGCGCCCGGTCGCGGTACGCGCCGTACGCGCCGAGTCCGACCGCCCCGACTCCCGGCTGCTGGTCGAGACCGACCGCGGCACCTGGTCCACCCGCGCACTGATCAACGCAACCGGCACCTGGACCCGCCCCTTCCTCCCCCACTACCCCGGCCACTTCGCGGGCCGTCAGCTGCACTACGCCGAGTACCGCGGCCCCGAGGAGTTCGCGGGCCGGCGCGTCCTGGTGGTGGGCGGCGGCGCCTCGGCGATCCAGGTGCTGTCCGAGGTGGCCGCGGTCGGCGAGACGATCTGGGTCACCCGCTCCGAACCCGTCTTCCACGAGGGCCCGTTCACCCCCGAGTACGGGCGCGCGGTGGTCGCCAAGGTCGAGGAGCGGGTCCGCCAGGGCCTGCCGGTGCGCAGCGTGGTGAGCGTGACCGGCCTCGGCCCGTCCGTCGCCTACCGCCGAGCCGAGGAGCTGGGCGCGCTGCACCGCCGCCCGATGTTCGACCGGCTCACCGAGCACGGAGTCGCCTGGGGCGACCAGGAGTTGGCGGTGGACGCGATCGTCTGGGCGACCGGCTTCCGCCCCGAGGTCGGCCACCTCGCCCCGCTCGGCCTGCGCTCCCCCGGCGGCGGCATCGCGCTCACCGGGACCCGCGCCACCGCCGACCCGCGCGTCCACCTGGTCGGCTACGGGCCGTCCGCCAGCACCATCGGCGCCAACCGGGCGGGCCGCGCCGCCGTCAACGATCTGGTCGAGTTGCTCGGGGGCCCAAACGGCCCGACCGGGCGGGCCGGGGAGGCCGGGAAGCCAGGGGAGGCCGGGGAGGCCGGGCGCGGGACCGAATCCGCGGCCGACCCGGTCCACGTCACCGCCGTACCCGCGCCCGCGCCCGCACCCGTACCCGCCGCCGTCTGACGGCCCGGTCAGCGGTCGTAGTCGACGGTGACCCGGTCGGTGACCGGCCGGGCCTGGCAGGTGAGGACGTAGCCGGCCGCCAGCTCCTTCTCCTCCAGTGCGAAGTTGCGGCGCATCTCTACCTCGCCCTCGGTGACCAGGGCCCGGCAGGTGCCGCAGACCCCGCCCTTGCAGGCGAAGGGCAGGTCGGGGCGGGAGCGCTGGGCGCCGTCCAGGATCGAACGGTCGCGCGGGAGGCTGAGGGTGCTGCCGCGGCCGTCGAGGACGACGGTGACCTCGCTGCGCTCACCGGCCGCGGCCTCGGCCGCGCCGTCGGGACCGTCCAGGTCCTCGTCCCGCTCGGCGAGCGGCTCGTCCTCGGCGTGGAACAGCTCCTGGTGCACCCGCTCCCCCGGCACGGCCAGTTCGGCGAGCAGTTCCTTCGCCCCGGCGACCATGCCGAACGGCCCGCACAGCCACCAGTGCCCGACGCCGCCGACGTCCACCAGCGCCGCCAGCAGCGCCCGGACCCGCTCCGGGTCCAGGCGGCCGCTGAGCAGTTCGGCGTCCCTGGTCTCCCGGGAGAGCACGTGGACCAGCTGGAACCGGCCGAGGTAGCGGTCCTTGAGGTCGGCCAGCTCGTCCGCGAACATCACGGTGTCGCTGCGCCGGTTGCCGTAGAGCAGGGTGACGGTGGAGCGGCGGTCGGCGGCCAGCACGGAGGCGGCGATCGACAGCATCGGGGTGATACCGGAGCCCGCCGCGAGCAGCACGTGGTCGGCGGGGACGCCGAGTTCGGGGGTGAACAGGCCGGACGGGGTCAGCACCTCGACCTCCTCGCCGGGCCGGGCCTCGCGCACCAGCCAGCGCGAGAACAGCCCGCCGGGCACCTCCCGGACGGCGATCCGCAGCGGGCCGCCGACCGGCGCGCAGATCGAGTACGAGCGGCGCTCGTCGGTACCGTCCACCAGCTTGCGCAGGGTCAGGGTCTGGCCGGGACGGAACGCGAACTCGGCCGCCAGGGCGTCCGGCACCGCGAAGGTCACCGCCACGGCGTCCTCGCAGAGCCGCTCCACCCGGTCGATCCGCAGCCGGTGGAAGCTCGGGCGGCGGGCCGGGCGGACGGGATCCGTCACAGGGGTCGCGGCGGGCATTCAGATCTCCTTGACGCGTTCGAACGGCTCGCGGCAGGCGCGGCAGCGCCAGAGCGCCTTGCAGGCGGTGGAGCCGAAGCGGGACAGCTCCTCCGTGTCGGTGCCGCCGCAGTGCGGGCAGGGCACGGGGGCCGCGGCGCCCGCGCGGGTGGGACCGAGGGTGAGCGGGACCGGTCCGGGGCCGGGTACGAGGGCCGAGGTCGGGCGCGGCGGGGCGATGCCCGCCTCGGCGAGCTTGCGGCGGCCCGCGGCGGTGATCAGGTCGGTGGACCACGGCGGGTCCAGCCGCAGCCGCACCCGGACGTCCGGGTACCCGGCGGCGCGCAGCCGGCGGTCGACGTCGGCGGCCATCTCGGCGACGGCCGGGCAGCCCGAGTAGGTCGGCGTCAGCCAGGCGGTCACCGTGCCGCTGCCGTCGTCCACCTCGACCCCGGCGAGCACGCCCAGGTCGGCCAGGGTGAGCATGGGCAGCTCCGGGTCCGGGACGGCCGCGGCGACCGACCAGGCCGTCCCGCGGACGGTGTCCGCAGTGCCCGGAGCCGCGGCGCGCGTGTACGCAGTTCCCGTATCCGCGGTGCCCGTGTCCGCGGTGCCCGTCACCACGTCGCCCCCGGGTGGGCGCGCGCCACCACCTGCAGCTCGGCGAGCAGCGGGCCGAGCGCCTCGGTGTGCACCCCGTCGCGGCCGGCCCGGCCCAGGACGGTGGCCAGCGGCGGGACGTCCGGCAGGGTCAGCCCGGCCTCCGCGACGACGGCGGCGAGCTCGCGCAGCACCGGTTCGCGCAGGCCGGCCGGGTCGACGCCGACCCGCAGCTCCACCGGGTGCGCGGTGAACAGCTCGTCCAGCAGCGGCCAGACCGCGTCCAGCCCGGCCTGCATCCGCTCCGCCGAGTACGGCGTGCCGTCGCCGAGGCGCAGCGTCCAGGCGGTGGCGTACTCGCGGTGGTAGGCCAGTTCCTTGACGCCCCGGGCCGCGACCGCAGCCAGCACCGGGTCCGGGTGGGCGCTCAGCGCCTCGTACAGCGCGCCGCGGGCGGTGGCGAACAGCAGCAGCCGGGCGATCGAGTACGCGAAGTCGCCGTTCGGGGTCTCCACCAGGCGGACGTTGCGGAACTCGTGCTCCTCCCGCCAGTACGCGAGGTCGTCCTCGGTGCGGCCGGAGCCGTCCGCCTGGCCGGCCCGGGTGAGCAGCAGCCGGGCCTGGCCGAGCAGGTCCAGGCCCAGGTTGGCGAGCGCGACCTCCTCCTCCAGCTCGGGCGCCCGGGTGCACCACTCGATCAGCCGCTGGGAGAGCACCAGGGCGTCGTCGCCGAGCATCTGGCAGTAGGCGGCGAGGTCGGCACCATCCAGGCCGGCGGGCAGGGCGGTGTCCACGCCGAGCAGCGGGTCGGCGAAGCCCGTCCCGTACGCCCAGCGGCCCTCGCCCTCGGGACCGGGGGTGGCCCCGGCGAGGCTGAGGTAGACGTGGTCGTCCTCGGTGGCGGACGTGGTGTGGTCGTGCACGGTGACTCCCCCGTCAGATGTGCGGGACATCCTCGGGGATGTCGTAGAAGGTCGGGTGGCGGTAGACCTTGTCACCGCTGGGCTCGAAGAACGGGTCGCGCTCGTCCGGAGTGGAGGCGGTGATCGCGTCCGAGCGGACCACCCAGAGGCTGACGCCCTCGTTGCGGCGGGTGTACAGGTCACGGGCGGCGAGCAGCGCCATCCGGTCGTCGGAGGCGTGCAGCGAGCCGACGTGGACGTGGTTCAGGCCGCGCCGGGGGCGCACGAACACCTCGTACAGCGGCCAGCCGGCCTTGGGCCCTGCCTCGGACTCGGTCACTTCTCGTTCTCCTGTTCGGGGGTGGGCCGCGCGGCGGCCGCGGCGTGTTCGGCGTCGGCGGCGCGCTTGGCGGCGTAGGCGACGGCCGCCTCGCGCACCCAGGCGCCGTCCTCGTGCGCGGCCCGGCGGCGGTCGACGCGCTGGGCGTTGCACGGGCCCTGGCCGTGGATGACCCTGGTCAGCTCGGACCAGTCCGGCTCGCCGAAGTCCCAGCCGCCGCGCTCCTCGTTCCAGCGCAGCTCGGGGTCGGGGAGGGTGACGCCCAGGTGCTCGGCCTGCGGGACGGTCATGTCGACGAAGCGCTGCCGGAGCTCGTCGTTGGTGTGGCGCTTGATCCGCCAGGCCATCGAGCGGGCGGTGTTCGGCGAGTCGGCGTCCGGCGGGCCGAACATCATCAGCGACGGCCACCACCAGCGGTCGACCGCGTCCTGGACCATCCGGCGCTGGCCCTCGGTGCCGCGCATCAGGGTCATCAGGAGCTCGTAGCCCTGGCGCTGGTGGAAGGACTCCTCCTTGCAGATCCGCACCATCGCGCGGGCGTACGGACCGTAGCTGCAGCGACAGAGCGGGACCTGGTTGCAGATCGCGGCACCGTCCACCAGCCAGCCGATCACGCCGACGTCGGCGAAGGTGAGGGTGGGGTAGTTGAAGATCGAGGAGTACTTCTGGCGGCCGTTGATCAGCTTCTCGGTGAGCTCGGCGCGGTCGACGCCGAGGGTCTCGGCGGCGGCGTAGAGGTAGAGGCCGTGGCCCGCCTCGTCCTGGGCCTTGGCGAGCAGGATCGCCTTGCGGCGCAGCGAGGGGGCCCGGGTGAGCCAGTTGCCCTCGGGCTGCATGCCGATGATCTCGGAGTGGGCATGCTGGGCGATCTGGCGGATCAGGGTGGCCCGGTAGGCGTCGGGCATCCAGTCCCGGGGCTCGATCCGCTGTTCAGCGGCGATCACCGCGTCGAACCGGTCCTCCGGCGTCTGCGCGGGGACCGCCTCTGCCACCTCTGTTGTCACCACGGTCCCCTCTCGTGTTCCTGCTCCGGCTTCCGACTTCTCAGCCTTGGCACCAGGGCGCCAACCGACTGACCGTTCGGTCGGTACCATTCTGCGCGGCGGGACGGAGGGATGGCAAGGGACGCCGACGAATGGGCGGGCGCGAGGGGCGGGGAGCGGGTAACAGCGAACAGAAAACAGATAACAGCTGACAGAATCTGAAATCTGTCAGCTGTTATCTGTTCGCTGTTACCTGTTACCCATCGCCTGTCAGCCGTCAGCCGTCGAGGGTCACCCCTCCGCGCGGTCCCGCAGTCGCGGCAACGGCACCGCGAGCAGCGCCGCAAGCAGGGCGATCCGCGGTGCGAGCTGGTCCAGCTTGATGTACTCGTGCCGGGCGTGGGCGCCGGCACCGACCGCGCCGAAACCGTCCAGCGTCGGCAGTCCGCGCGAGCCGGGCAGGTTGGTGTCCCCGGCACCACCGGCCGGGGCGCCGTCGATCTGCTGCCCGAGCACCGCGGCGAGCGAACGCACATGCCTGAGCAGCGGGTTGCCGGTGCGCTCGGGCCAGGCCGGCCGACTGGACAGCACCTCCGTCCGCACCCGCGCTCCCGGCCGCAACGCGGTCAGCCGGGCGAGGTTGTCGAGCGTGCGGCGCTGCGCCTCGGTGGTGGAGAAGCGCAGGCCGAGCTCCGCCTCGGCCCGTCCGGCGACCACGTTCGCCCGCGAACCCCCGCTGATTCGACCGGTGTTGAGCTCCGTACCGGGCTGGCCCGCGAGGCCGCGAACGAGTACCAGCTGGTCGACCAGCTCATCCACCGCCGACACCCCGTCGTGGGCGTCGTTGCCCGCGTGCGCCTCCCGGCCGGTGACCGTCAGCCGCACCCGGGTACTGCCGCGCCGCGCGGTCTTCAACCGCCCGTCGGGATGCGGCGGTTCCAGGCCCAGGACGGCTGCCGCGCCCCGGAGTTGGCGCTCGACCAGGCCCCGCCCGTCCGGACTGCCGACCTCCTCGTCGGACACCACGACCAGCCGTACGGTGCGATGCGGCCGCTGCCCCAGGTCGGCGAGCAGCGCCAAGGCGCCCTCCAGGACGGCGAGTCCGCCCTTCATGTCGACGACGCCGGGCCCGGTGAGCCGACCGTCCTGCTCGGTCACCGGCCAGTCGGCCAGGGTGCCGGCGGGCCAGACGGTGTCGTGGTGCCCCACGATCAGCAGGTGGGGCAGGGTCTCGTCCCGTCCCTCCCACTCCAGCACCAGGTGGTCACCGGCCGGCCCGGGTTCGCGGCGGGCGGTTGCCCCGGTGGCGCGGAATCCGGACTCCAACTCCTCGGCGAGCGCGTCGAGTCGGGGCGCGTCACCACTCGGCGATTCGATCCGGGCCAGGTCCGCGCACCGCCGCCGGACGGCGCCGGCGAGGGTACGGGCCCGGGTACTGAGTGCCTGCGGCAGTCCGGGCAGCGCCGCGGTGATGCTCGTCGCAGCGGTACCGGCAGCGGTACCGGCAGCGGTACCGGCGCTGGCGCCGGCAGTGGCGGATCCGACCCCCGCGGCACCGGACTTCGGTGTCACACCGGACTTCGCCGTGGCACCGAGCTTCACCGCGGCCACCGACTTGGCCGTGACACCAGGCTTGGCCGTGACACCGGACTTGGCCGTGACACCAGTCGCGGACGTGGCGGCCGGGGGGCTCTCGACGGCAGAGCCCACCACGGCGGAGCCCATGGTGGAACCGATGGTGGACGAACCGGCCTTGACGGAGCCGCCCAGGGCGACCAGGGCCTCACCGTCGGCCGCGGCGGGAACGGTCACGGGTACGCGGTCGGGTTCCGCGGCGCTGCCCGGTGCGGCCGGCGACCCGACGATCTGGGGACTCAACGCTCGCCTCCGCGGCCGCAGCCGGTACTCAGCGGCCGCACCGGCCGACCGCTCCCGCCCGGGTGCCAGGCCCGGCCGGACCGCACCGGTCGGCCGGGGGGTCGGACGGCCCGTCGGAACGGCCCGTCTGGCCCAAGTGCGGTGGAACGGTTGGGCGGCGTGCTTGGCATCTGCGTCCTCCTCGCTCGATCCGGTGGCCCCGGTTCCGCCCGGAGCCCCGTGGACGGCGGCTTCCTGGTGGCGGGCGCAAGGGCCGGACCGCCGCAGGGAAGCCGAGATGTGAGCCTAGAAGAACCGTTCGGTTTCCTGCGAGGTGGCCCTGCTCCCAGCGTGCCGGTACGGGCCCCGGTGCCGGGCACCCGTCGGCGGAAGCGGCGGGCGCTCGGCGGGCGGGCCCGGATCGACGCGCGGGCGCGGTCGCCGGATCACGCCCATCTCCACCATGGACCCGCCGCCCGGGTTCGGCAGCGCAAACGGCCAAGGCACGGCATTTCCACGCCGGATGGGTGACAACGGCTCAGCGGGCGGTACCAACCGGAGGCACGCGACGGCTCAGGGAAGCCCGTGGCGAAGCCCGGACCGACGCCCGGGGAACATCCGTGTGAACACCGTCCGACGCTGCGCCCCGCCCTGCCCTCCCGAGCGCCCACGGTCAGGCGCCGTCCCCGACGAGCCCCGCATCCCGTGCGAGCAGCGCCGCCTGGACCCGGTTGGCCACGTCGAGCGCGGTCAGGATCCGGCTGACGTGCGCCTTGACGGTGCTCTCCCGCATCCCCAGCACACCCGCGATCTCGGCGTTGGACAGCCCGTCGGCGAGCTCCCGCAGCACGTCGGTCTCGCGCGGGGTGAGCCCGGCGATCCGGCCCCGGGCGGCGACGGAGCGCGGCGCGCCGACCCGGTGGTACCGGTCGATCAGCCGTCGCGCGGCGGCGGGGTGCAGCATCCCCTGGCCGGCGGCGACCACGTGGACGGCGCGGGCGATCTCGGCGGGCGGGGTGTCCTTGAGCAGGAAGCCGTCCGCCCCGGCGGCGAGCGCCTGGTACACGTACTCGTCCAGGTCAAAGGTGGTGAGCGCGATGACCCTTGGGGCGTCGGGGAGTTGGCGCAGTCGCCGGGTCGCGGCGATCCCGTCGAGCCGGGGCATCCGGATGTCCATCAGCGCGACGTCGATCCGGCGGCCGCGGGCGAGCTCGACGGCCTGCAGCCCGTCGGCGGCCTCGGCGACCACGGTCAGGGCCGGGTCCTGGGCGAGGAGGTCGACCAGGCCGAGGCGCACCAGCGCGTCGTCGTCGACCACCATCGTGCGGATCATGCGGTGTCCTTCGGCTTCGGGGGCTTCTTCCAGGACGGGCACCTCGGCGACGGGACCTCCGACGGGGCCACGGACTCCGCCGGGGGCGCGGACTTCGGGGACGGCGCGGACTGCGCCGGCCGGTCCGGCGCGGGCAACCGGGCGGAGAGCCGGAAGCCGCCGGCACCGTCCGGCCCGGCGTCCAGGTGGCCGCCGAGCGCGCCGACCCGTTCGCCGAGGCCCACCAGCCCGTACCCGCCGCCGGCGACCGGCCCGTTCGGCATGGCCCCTCCCGGGCCGTTGCGGACCTCGACGGTGGTCGCCGGTGCCCCGTAGCCGACCCGGACGGTGACGGGCGCCGCGTGAGCGTGTTTGCGGGCGTTGGTCAGCGCCTCCTGGACCACCCGGTGCACGGCGAGCCGGTGGGTGGTGGGCACGGCCTCCGGGTCTCCCGCCAGGGCGAGTTCGACCTGCTGCCCGGCCTGGTTCGCCTCGTCGATCAGGTCGGTGAGGTCGCGCAGGGCGGGCGCCGGGACGGGTGGCGGGGCGGCTGGCGGAACAGGCGGCGCCCCGAACCGCGACCCGGACGGTGACCTGGACGGTGACCTGGACGGCGACCCGGACGGTACGGGCGCGGCGGCCTCGGCGGCGGACGGCTCCGGCGGGTCGGCGCGCAGGGCGCCCAGGACGTCGCGCAGGTCGTCGAGCGAGCGGGCGGCGGTGGTGCGCAGGAGTTCGAGGCGGTGGGTGAGCCGGTCCGGGTCGGCGGCGACGGTACCGGCCCGGGCCTGGTCTCGCAGCACTCCGGCGTGCAGCACCAGCAGGCTCAGCCGGTGGGCCAGCACGTCGTGCATCTCCCGGGCGATCCGTGCGCGTTCGGCGGACCGGGCCTGCTCGGCTCGCAACTCCCGCTCCCGCCGCAGGGTTTCGACCTGGGCGTGCAGCGCCCGGATCAGCACCCGGCGGCCGTGCAGCCACAACCCGAAGGACAAGGTGGCCGCCTGGAGGAGGAGTTGGGAACCGGTCGTACCGGCCCAGCCGGCCAGCGAGTCCGCGGCGATCGCGCTGCCCACGGCGATCATCGCGCCGCCGACCGCCGCCGGACCGACCCGGCCGAGGGAGGCCAGGTAGTAGACGCTGATCAAGCCGGGGAAAGCCCGGTTGAGCAGACCGCCGGTGAGCACCGGCAGGACGGCCGAGGCGATGGGGTGACGACGGGCGAGCAACAGCGAGAGGGCGGCGAGCACGGCCACCCCCGCCCGGGGCAGGCGCAGCGGGCCGTCGACGTGCAGCCACTGGAAGACGCCCTCCTCGACGGCGAGGCCGAGGATCCCGAGCAGCAACAGGCTGTCGGTCCAGGGCCGGTGGTCCGGGCCGTACCAACCGAGCAGACCTGTGCGCATGGAGCTCCTCCCGCCCGGTCCCGTCCGCCCGCTCGATGCTACGGGCGGACGGCGGCGCGCCACCCCCTCCTCCCGACGTCGGCACCCTCGACTTTCGTCGGGGGCCGGCGCCGCTCACCGGCCGATCCGCGGCGCTCCCGCGCTCCCTAGCGTCGTCTGCATGACGACCGAACAGCTCCACCAGGGTCCCGATTCCCCCTCACCGCAACGCAGTTCGCCCGACACCCACGACCAGAACCTCGCGCGCGACCAGCGCGGAACGCACAGCACGCACGGTTCTCCGCACGGCGGGGACCACCTACTGTTCCTCGCCGAGGCCCTGCGCACCTTCCACGACACCGGCGCGCTGGCGCCGAGCGGGCCCGCACTGGTGAACGCCCTGGTGGTACCGGCCACCAGCCGCCCGAACCGGCCGATCTCGGTGCTGGAGGTCGGCGCCGGCACGGGCGTGGTGACCCGTCGGCTGGCCCAGGTGCTGCGCCCCGGCGACCGGCTGCACGTGGTCGAGGCGAACCCCCGGTTCGCCGACCGGCTGCGGGAGGACCCGGTCCTGGCCGCGCGCCGGCCGGGGGTGGGGCTGCGACTGTCGACCTGTCGGGTGGAGGAGCTTCCGGAGGCATCCGCCCCGGCGAGGCCCGAGAACGGGGGCGGCGCCGAAACCGGACCCGAATCCGAAACCGGGACCGGGACCGGGACCGAATCCGGGACCGGGGTCGCACCCGATCTCTCGGGCGAGCGGTACGACGTGATCGTGTCCGGGCTGCCGTTCACCAACTTCGAGCCGGCCCTGGTCCGGCGCATCCTCGACCTCTACCTGCGCCTACTGGCCCCGGGTGGCGAGCTGACCTACTTCGGGTACCTCGGCACCACAACGGCCCGCACCCTCACCTCGGGCCCCCGTCGGGGTGCCCGTCACCGGGCGGTGGTGCGGCTGCTGCGGCGCTTCGAGGCGACGTACGGGCTGGGCGAGCGCACGGTGTGGCGCAATCTGCCGCCCGCCCGGGCCCACCTGCTGCGCTCGCCGGGGCCGTACTCCTAGCGGAGCATCGCTACGAACAAATGACAAAAGACAGCGAACAGATTTTGAAATCTGTTCGCTGTCGTGCCATAGTGAGATCCGGGTCACACTGCCCTCGCCGTCCGGCGCCGCACTCGCCCCTGGAGCCCCCATGGCCTCGACCACCCGCCCCGCCCAGCGCCCGCTCGGCACCTCCGGCCCCGTCACCTCCGCGCTCGGCCTCGGCTGCATGGGCATGTCCGACCTCTACGGCCCGGCCGACGAGGCCGAGAGCATCGCCACCATCCACGCCGCCCTGGACGCCGGGATCACCCTCCTGGACACCGGTGACTTCTACGGCATGGGCCACAACGAGCTGCTGATCCACGAAGCCCTGCGCGGCCGCGACCGCGACCGCGTCCAGATCAGCGTGAAGTTCGGCGCCCAGCGCGGCCCCGACGGCCAGTGGCTCGGCTACGACACCAGCCCGGCCGCCACCAAGACCGCGCTGACGTACACCCTGCGCCGACTGCGCACCGACCACATCGACGTCTACCGCCCCGCCCGGCTCGACCCGAAGGTCCCGATCGAGGAGACCGTCGGCGCCATCGCGGACCTGGTGAAGGGCGGCTACGTCCGCCACATCGGCCTGTCCGAGGTCGGCGCCGACACCCTGCGCCGCGCCGCCGCCGTCCACCCGATCAGCGACCTGCAGATCGAGTACTCGCTGCTCAGCCGCTCCATCGAGGCGGCCGTCCTGCCCACCGCCCGCGAGCTCGGCATCGGCATCACCGCGTACGGCGTGCTCTCCCGCGGCCTGCTCAGCGGCCACTGGAACCCGGACCGCTCGCTCGCCGACACCGACTTCCGCACGAACAGTCCCCGCTTCCAGGGCGACAACCTGGCCCACAACCTGGCCCTGGTCGAGGCGCTGCGCGCGGTCGCCGACAGCAAGGGCGCCAGCGTCGCCCAGATCGCCATCGCCTGGGTGGCCTCGCGCGGCGAGGACGTCGTCACGCTGGTCGGCGCCCGCCGCCGCGACCGGCTGGCCGAGGCGCTCGGCTCGCTGGACGTCACCCTCACCCCGGCCGACCTGGCCGCCATCGAGGCCGCCGTCCCCGCGGGGGCCGCCGCCGGCGACCGGTACGCTGCCGCGCAGATGGCGCGCCTGGACAGCGAGCGCTGACCGAGCCCGCACTGACCAGTGAGAACCCTCCGCACCACCCGACCGCACGACCCTAAGGACGGCCCCGTGACCACGGACACCGCACTCACCGCCGAGCAGATCCTGATCGCGGCGGAGGAAGCCCTCCGGCGGTTCGGCCCGGCCAAGGCCACCGTCGTGGACGTCGCCCGGGAACTCGGCGTCAGCCACAGCAGCGTCTACCGCCACTTCCCCAGCAAGGCGGCGCTGCGGGAGGCGGTCACCCAGCGCTGGCTGAACCAGGCGCACTACGACCTGGAGATGGTCGCGAACGACACCGGCGGCGCCGTCGAGCGCCTCCAGCGCTGGCTGACCACGCTGTTCGAGGCCAAGCGGAAGAAGGCGCTGGACGACCCGGAGCTGTTCGCCACGTACCTGGTGCTGGCCGAGGAGAACAGCACGGTCGTCGACGCGCACGTCGAGACCCTGGTCAAGCAGATCGCCCAGATCGTGCACGACGGCATGGACGCCAAGGAGTTCCAGCTCGCCCACGTCCCCTCCACCGCCCGCGCGGTCTTCGACGCCACTGCCCCGTTCCACAACCCGGTCTTCGCCCACACCTGGTCCGAGCCGACCGCGGACGAGCGCTTCGCTGCGGTCTGGAAGCTCGTGCTCGGCGGCTTGAAGGGCAAGCCCACCAAGCCGGTCCCCGAGCCGGCGGCGTCCTGAGCGGAAACGCGCCCTGATGCGGAGCGCGCCCTGACCGGAGTACGTCCTGAGCGGAGCGCGCCCTGAGCGGAGCGCGTCCCGAGCAGAACGCGCCCCGCACGGGGCGGTGAGGCGTCGGCGGCCGGAGCGAAATCCGGTCGTCGGCGCCTCACCCTTTCCGGCAGACTGTCGCACCAGTTGATCTCACTCGGAGGATGACATGCGTGCGGCCGGTCCGGTCCTGGACAGTCTGCGGGGGCTCGCGCTCGGCGACGCCTTCGGCGACCGGTGGTTCTCCGTCCCGGTGGACGAGGCACCCGCCGCTCTGGCGGCCCGCCTGGTCCGCCCGGCGCCCTGGCACTGGACCGACGACACGGCGATGGCCCTGGTCCTGGTGCGCCACCTCACCGCCCACGGCGAGGTCCGGCAGGACGCGCTGGCCGCCGAGTTCGCGGCCGAGTACGCCCGCGAGTACCAGCGCAAGTACGGCCCGTCGATGCACCGGGTACTGCGCGGGATCGGCGCCGGCGGGCACTGGCGCGCCATCACCTCGGGCCAGTTCGAGGGCCAGGGCTCGTACGGGAACGGCGCCGCGATGCGGGTCGCGCCGCTGGGCGCCAGGTTCGCCGAGGACCTCGACGAGGTCGCCTGGCAGGCCGAACTCCAAGCGCTCACCACCCACTTCCACCCCGAGGCGGTCACGGGGGCGGTGGCGGTGGCACTCGCCGCGGCGCTCGCCGTCCGCAGCCGGGGCCGCCGGGCGCCGGGCCGGACCGAGCTGCTCACCGAGGTCGCCGACCGGCTGCCGGAGAGCGACGTCCGCTCCGGCCTGCGGATCGCCGCCCGGCTGCCGGAGCACGCCAGCGTCCGGCACGCCGCCAACGTCCTGGGCTCGGGGCTGATGATCTCCGCCCCGGACACCGTCCCGTTCGCCCTCTGGTCCGCCGCCGGGCACCTGGACTCGCTGCCCGACGCGATCTGGCACACGCTGGAGGGCTGGGGCGACATGGACACCACCTGCGCCATCGCCGCCGGCGTGGTGGCTGCCCGCACCGGGCTCGCGGGCGTACCGGCCGACTGGCTCGCGGCCTGCGAGGAGCTACCGGACCGGGCCACCGACCGGTGACCGGCGCCCGACAGTCACCGCCCGACAGTCAGCGCCCGGCAGTCACGCCCGGCAGTCAACGCCGGACGAGGAAGCGGAGCACCCGGTAGGCGAGGAGCAGGACCATCGCGCCGCCGATCGCCGACACCCAGGTTGTGACGTCGAGCAGGCCCACCCGCACCGTCCCGTGCATCCAGTGCAGGACGATCCAGGTGCCGATGTAGGAGCCGGCGATCCCGATCAGGGTGCTGCCGATCAGGCCGCGTTCCCGCCTCGACATCGCCATCCTGGCCAGCGTCCCCGACACCAGGCCCAGCACGATCCACTCCAGCCAGCTCATCCACCGCCCCTTGCGTCATCGGTGCAACTCGCGCCGCCGCCGAGCTCGCCAGTCAGCGGCGCGAGTTGCCGAACAGCAGTCGGTAGAGGATCAGCAGCACCAACGCGCCGCCGATCGCCGACACCCAGGTCGGCCCGTCGAAGAAGCGCGCCGTGATCGACCGGTGCAGGAAGTGCGACGCGATCCAGCCGCCGACGAAGGAGCCGGCGATCCCGATCAGAGTGGTGACGATCAGACCGCCCGGGTCCCTCCCGGGCAGCAGCAGCTTGGCCAGGGCTCCGGCCACCAGGCCCAGCACGATCCACGCGATGACGCTCATCCGAACCCGTCCCTCCCGTCCGTGGCGCGACGGCCCCGTTCCGCGCGCTCTGCCGCTGAGGACGCCGACCCCCGCCGCCGCGGTTCCGGCCGACCCCGACGGGCGGCGGGATCCGGCCACCCGGAGCCGACCGGTCCGCGCGTGGCGTCCTTCCGGCCGGCCGTACCCGCCGAAATACTGCGGCCATGCGCATCCTGATCGCCACCGCCGGCTCCCGGGGCGACGTCGCACCCTTCACCGGGCTCGGCGTCCGTCTGCGGGCGGCCGGACACCAGGTGGCCGTCGCCACCCACGCCACCTTCGCCGACTCGGTACGGGCCGCCGGACTGGAGTTCCGTCCGTTGCCCGTCGACCCGCGGGCCGAACTCGCCTCCGCCGAGGGCCGGCGACTGCTGCGGGCCGGCAGCGGGCCCGGCGTCGTCCTGCAACTCCTGCGCCTGGGGCGGAGGTTCATGCCCGCCCTCGGCGACGGCATCGCGGACGCGACGGCGCTCGGCACCGACCTGCTGCTCACCACCAGCACCACCAGTGCGCTCGGCCAGGTCGCGGCCGAGGCGGCCGGCATCCCCACCATCGGGCTGTACCTCCAACCCCTCTCCCCCACCCGCGAGTTCGCCCCGGCCGTGACCGGCGCACGCTCGCTCGGACGGGCCGGCAACCTGCTCGCCGGTCACGCCGTCCAGGCGGCCACCGACCAGCTGTTCGTCCCGGCCGTCCGCGGGCTGCGCCGCCGGCTCGGACTGGCGCCGATGGGCATCGCCCGGGCCCGGCGGGACCACCCCGTCCTGCACGGCTTCTCGCCGCGGGTCGTCCCCCGCCCGACGGACTGGCACCCCCGACTGGACGTGGCCGGGTACTGGTGGCCCGCCGGGCACGCGGACTGGCAGCCGCCGCAGCGGCTGCTCGACTTCCTGGCCGCCGGACCGCCCCCGGTCTTCGTCGGCTTCGGCAGCCTGGTCGTACCCGATCCCGAACGGCTCACCGCGACCGTCATCGCCGCCGCCCGCACCGCCCGGGTCCGCCTCCTCCTGCAGTCCGGCTGGAGCGGCCTGGCCGCCGAGGACTCGGAGACCGTACTGACCATCGGCGACACCCCGCACGACTGGCTGTTCCCGCGCACCGCGGCCGTCGTCCACCACGCGGGCGCGGGCACCACGGCGGCCACCCTGCGCTCCGGCACCCCCGCCGTCCCGGTGCCCGCCCAACTGGACGCCCCCTTCTGGTCCGCGCGGCTGACCGCGCTCGGCGTCTCGCCCGGCCCGGTACCCCTGCGCGGCCTGACCGCCGCCCACCTCGCCACCTCCATCCGCCAGGCCCTGGACGCCCCCCACTACCGCACCCGCGCCCGGTCCGTCGCGGCCGCCCTCGCCACCGAGGACGGCGCCGCCAAGGTCCTGGCCGCGGTGGAGGCGACGGGTGACAGATGACGGATAACAGATGTCAGCGAACAAATTTCAGCGAACAGATTTCAAAATCTGTTCGCTGAAATCTGTTATCTGTTCGCTGTCATCTGTTACCCGTCAGTCGTCCCCCGCCCGCTGCTCCCCGCCTCTCTCCTCTCCCCGCCCCGCGCTCAGCACCAGGTACACCACCGCCGACGACGCGAGCCCCACCGCCCACCCGTAGTCCGCCAACGGCTGGAGGAACGGCACCAACCCGTCCACCGGGAACGGTCCCTGCTTCACCCCGTGCGCGTCCACCGTCGAGTACGACCCCCCGACCGCCAGCAGACCGCCGACCAGCAGTGCGGCGACAGCCCGCCAGTTCCATCCGCCCGCGTACCAGTAGGCGCCGAACGGCCGGTAGAGCTCGGCGAGTTGCAGCCGGGTGCGACGCAGCAGCCAGTAGTCGGCGATCAGCACCCCGGCGACCGTCCCGAGCAGGCCGCCGACCACGCCCAGCCAGACGTAGATGTAGACGTGCGGGTCGGCGGTCAGCCGCCACGGGAAGATGGCGATCCCGACCACGCCGGTGATCAGCGCCCCGGTGCGGAAGTTGATGAACCGGGGCACCAGGTTGGCCAGGTCGTAGGCCGGGGAGACGACGTTGGCGGCGACGTTCACCGACAGCGTCGCGATCAGGACGGTCAGCAGCGCGAACAGGAGCGCCACCGGACTCTCCATCTTCGCGGCGAGCTTGATCGGGTCCCACACCGGCTCGCCGTACACCGCCGCGGAGCCCGAGGTGACCAGCACCGACAGCAGCGCGAAGAGCGTCATCGTCGTCGGCAGACCGAGGGCCTGGCCGCGGATCTGGGCCCGCTGGCTGCCGCCGAAGCGGGTGAAGTCGGGGATGTTGAGCGCCAGCGTGGACCAGAAGCCGATCATCCCCATCAGTGACGGGAAGAAGACCTTCCAGAACCCGCCGCCCCAGCCCAGTTTCGACGGCTGGTCGAGCAGCGGGCCGAGCCCGCCGGCCTTGACGCCGATCCAGACCAGCAGGGCGAGCGCGCCGACGATGACGAACGGCGCCGCCCAGTTCTCGAAGCGCCGCAGCGCCTCCATCCCCCGGGCGATGATGACCATCTCGACCAGCCAGAACAGCAGGAAGGAGGCCCACTGCGTCCACGGGTAGCCGCCGAACTCCGGTGCGGTACGCCAGGATTCACCGAGAAGCCGACCCGCCAGCAGGAAGATCCCCTCGCCCCCGATCCAGGTCTGGATGCCGAACCAGGCGCAGGCCACCGCCGCCCGGATGAGCGCGGGCAGGTTGGCGCCGCGCAGCCCGAACGAGGCCCGCGCGAACACCGGGAAGGGAATGCCGTACTTCGTCCCGGCGTGCCCGGTGAGGAGCATCGGTGCGAGCACGATCAGGTTGGCGAGCGCGATGGTCAGCACCGCCTGCTTCCAGTCCATCCCGAGCGCGACCAGGCCCGAAGCCAGGGTCCAGGAGGGGATGTTGTGGGCCATGCCGACCCAGAGCGCGAGGAAGTTGTAGGTGGTCCAGGTACGCCGCCGCACCGGGACCGGCCGGAGGTCGTCACTGGTGAAACCGTTGGGAGGCAACACCCCTTCGACCGAGTCGAGTTCGACCCGGCTGTCGGAATGCTGCCACTGTCCGCCACCGCCGGTCGCGATGTCGGCCATGGGCAACTCCCTTCTGCCACATGCTGGTTCCGGAGATCATGGATTCAGGGACCGCGACACCAGGAACCACGGGTTCACAGGTGCGGGATGACGTCCGCCCCGTAGGCGTCGATGGTGGCCTCGACCGCGTCGTGCATGGCGTAGACGGCGAACTGGTCGACGCCGAGCGAGCGGAGTTCGGCGAGCCGGGCTCGCTGGGCCTCGACCGGTCCGATCAGGCAGAAGCGGTCGACGATCGCGTCCGGCACGAAGGCGGTGTCGGGGTTCCCGGCCCGGCCGTGGTGGCTGTAGTCGTAGCCCTGGCGGTCCTTGATGTACTCGGTGAGGGCGTCGGGCACCAGGTCGGAGTGTTCGCCGTAGTGGCTGACCAGGTCGGCGACGTGGTTGCCGACCATCCCGCCGAACCACCGGCACTGCTCACGGGCGTGGGCGAGCGCGGCAGGCGAGTCGTCGGCGGTGACGTACGCGGGCGCCGCAACGCAGATGGTGACGTCGGCCGGATCCCGTCCCGCCTCGACGGCGGCCGCCCGGACGGCCTTGATCATGTACTCGGTGAGGTAGGGGTCGGCCAACTGGAGGATGAAACCGTCCGCCTGACGTCCAGTCAGCGCAAGCGCCTTGGGCCCGTAAGCGCCCATCCAGATCGGCAGGGAGGAGCGGGGGCCCACCCACGGCAGGTGCATCTCGGTGCCGTCCACCTCGACGGTGCGCCCCTCGGCCAACTCCTTGATGGCGTGCATGGCTTGGGAGAGCCGGTCGAGCGTGGCGGGGCGGCGGCCGGCGACCCGCATGGCGGAGTCGCCGCGGCCGATGCCGCACACCGTCCGGTTGCCGTACATGTCGTTGAGGGTGGCGAACAGGGAGGCGGTGACCTCCCAGGTGCGGGTGGAGGGGTTGGTGACCATCGGGCCGACGGTGAGGCGCTCGGTCTCGGCCAGGATGCGGCTGTAGATCACGAAGGGCTCCTGCCACAGCACGCAGGAGTCGAAGGTCCAGCCATGGCTGAACCCGGCCTGTTCGGCGCGGATCATCCGGTCGATGAGCAGGCGGGCCGGCGGGTCGGTCTGCAGGACGAGGCCGATGTCCATGGGGTGCTCCGGGAGGGGTGGGAGGGCGGCTCGGGGCCGACGCGCTCGGCGCGGCCCCGCGCGACGGAGGAAGGACGGAGGGAGGGAAGGCGGAGGGGAGACGAAGCGGATCAGGTCAGGTACTGGCAGGTGTCCCGGCGCAGGAAGGTGCCGTGTCCGGCCCGGCCGAGCCAGCGGCCGTCGTCCAGCACCACGGTGCCGCGCGAGAGCACCGTCCGGGCCCGGCCGGTGAGCCGGCGGCCCTCGTAGGCCGAGTAGTCCACGTTCATGTGGTGGGTGGCGGCGGAGACGGTCTGCACGGCGGTGGGATCGTAGACCACGAGGTCGGCATCGGCACCGGGCACGATGGTGCCCTTGCGCGGGTGCAGCCCGAACATCCGGGCCGGGGTGGTGCAGGCGATCTCGATCCAGCGGCGCCGGCTGATCCGCCCGTCCACCACGGCCTGGTGCAGCAGGTCCATCCGGTTCTCCACGCCCGGGAGGCCGTTGGGGATCTTCGAGAAGTCACCGCGGCCGAGTTCCTTCTGCCCGACGTAGCAGAACGGGCAGTGGTCGGTGGAGACCACCTGGAGGTCGTTGGTGCGCAGTCCGCGCCAGAGCGCCTCCTGGTGCTCGCGCGGCCGCAGCGGCGTGCTGCACACGTACTTGGCGCCCTCGAAGCCGTCGGCACCCTCCTCGGCGAGGTTGTCGGTGGAGAGGAAGAGGTACTGGGGGCAGGTCTCGCCGAAGACGGGGAGCCCGGCGTCGCGGGCCCGGGCGAGTTCGTCGAGCGCCGAGGCGGCGGAGACGTGCACCACGTAGAGCGGGCTGCCGGCCACCTGGGCGAGCTTGATCGCCCGGTGGGTGGCCTCGGCCTCCAGGAGTTCGCGCCGGACCTCGCCGTGGTAGCGGGGGGCGGTGCGCCCGGCGGCGAGGGCCTGTTCGACCAGGACGTCGATGGCGATGCCGTTCTCGGCGTGCATCATGATCAGCCCGCCGTTGGCCGCGCCGCGCTGCATGGCGCGCAGGATGCGGCCGTCGTCGCTGTAGAAGACGCCGGGGTAGGCCATGAAGAGCTTGAAGGAGGTGGACTCGCCGGAGTCGACCAGCGCGTCCATCTCCTTGAGGACGGCGTCGTTGACGTCCGAGACGATGGTGTGGAAGGCGTAGTCGGTCGCGCAGTTGCCCTCGGCCTTGGCGTGCCAGGCGTCCAGGCCCTCGCGCAGCGCCCCGCCGACGGGCTGGACGGCGAAGTCGACGATGGTGGTGGTGCCGCCCCAGGCGGCGGCGCGGGTGCCGGTCTCGAAGGTGTCGGAGGCGGCGGTGCCGCCGAACGGCAGCTCCATGTGGGTGTGGGCGTCGACGCCGCCCGGGATGACGTAGTGGCCGGTGGCGTCGATGACGGTGTCGGCGCTCCAGGCCTCGGCGGCGGCGCTGCCGGTGACGGCCAGGGCGGCGACGCGCTCGCCCTCGATCAGGACGTCGGCGTGGAGTTCGTCGGTGGCGGTGATGACGAGGCCGCCGCGGACGACGGTGCGCTGCTGCGGGTCACGGGTGGTCATCGCGGTGCTCCTCAGGCCTCGGCGAGCGGTCCGTAGGCGTCGGGCCGGCGGTCGCGGTAGAACGCCCACTGCTGGCGGACCTGTTCGATCAGCCCGAGGTCGAGGTCGCGGACCACCAGCTCCTCCTCCTTGTCGGAGGCGACGTCGCCGACGAACTGGCCGCGCGGGTCGACGAAGTAGGAGGTGCCGTAGAAGTCGTTGTCGCCGTACTCCTCGGTGCCGACCCGGTTGATGGCGGCGACGAAGTACTCGTTGGCGACGGCGGCGGCGGGCTGTTCGAGCTGCCAGAGGTAGGCGGACAGGCCGCGGCTGGTGGCGGAGGGGTTGTAGACGATCTGCGCGCCGGCCAGGCCCAGGGCGCGCCAGCCCTCGGGGAAGTGCCGGTCGTAGCAGATGTAGACGCCGACCTTGCCGACGGCGGTGTCGAAGACGGGCCAGCCGAGGTTGCCGGGCTTGAAGTAGTACTTCTCCCAGAAGCCCTTGACCTGCGGGATGTGGTGCTTGCGGTACTTGCCGAGGTAGCTGCCGTCCGCGTCGATCACCGCGGCGGTGTTGTAGTAGACGCCGGTCTGCTCCTCCTCGTAGACCGGTACGACGATCACCATGCCCAGTTCGCGGGCGAGGTCCTGCATCCGGCGCACGGTCGGCCCGTCCGGGACGGCCTCGGCCCAGCGGTAGTGCTCGGGTTCCTGGACCTGACAGAAGTACGGGGAGTTGAACACCTCCTGGAAGCCGATGATCTTCGCGCCCTGGGCGGCGGCCTCGCGGGCGTACCGCTCGTGGAGCGCGATCATGCTCTCCTGGTCGCCGGTCCAGCGGGTCTGGACGAGCGCGGCACGGACGATCTGCGACATGGGTACCTCCGCAACTCCGCGTCCCGGCCGTGCGGTCGGGCCCGCGGTCTGAGGGTTGACGGGGCGGGTTTCGCCTGCGGCTCCGCTCGGGGGCCGCGGGGTTCTAAGGAAGGGTCTACGTGCGTAGAAAGCGATCTGTAGACGGTAGGCCCGGCTTTGGTCGCCTGACAATACGTCGGCAGTAACGCCTATGGGGCGATCTTGTTACGCGGACACGCGGGTAGCCCTGGGTGGGATGAAATGCTCATCTACCCCATTGGTGGCCTCCTTACTCATTCGAGTGAAAGCGGGCACCGGGGGTGCGGAATCGGCCACGGCAGGGTAAAACGCGCCTTGACGGTGCGACGGATCGTCATCCGCCGCACGTACGGGGCGACTTCGGTGATGATGCGCTGATCATGCGCTGATCATCCGGGGTCGGATGCGGCAATCAAACACGGGGATCGGCCGCGGCGATCGACGGTCGGCAGGGGGCCGAACGGGGGGTGGTACTGATGACGGCGACGGACGAGCGCGCGGAGCGCACGGCGGGTACGTCGGCGCCGGCGGGGCGGCCGCCCGCCCTACCCGCCTGGGCGGGCCTGCTGCTCGCCCCCGGAGCCCTGCTGCCGCTCGTCGGCGGCCTCCTCCTCGCCCCCGGGCGGGTGCCGCGGGCCGGGCTGACGGCCCTGCGCCTGGCCGGCTCCCGGGCGGCCGCCGAGGCGGTGGTCGGCGGGAGCTCCGGGGCGTACCGGGCCGCCCTGGGCAGCGAGCCCTGGCTGATCGCCGGCTACGGGCTGACGCTGACGGCCGCGGCCCTGCTGGGCGGGTACGTGCTCGGTCAGCGCCGCAGACTGGGGGCGCCCCTGGTGGTCGGGGTCGCCGGGCTGCTCGCCGCCGGCTGCGACCTCGCCGCGAACGTCCTGCTGCGCCTGGGGCTCGACCACGCCGACTCCGACACTCCCTTCGTGGTGGCGGCGGCGCTCACCACCGTCAGCCGGCTGCTACTCCTGCCCGCCGGGGTGACGGCCGCGGCCCTGCTCGCGGTGACGGCCGCCAGGGCCGCTCGCGGGCTGCGCGCCACGGCGGTGAAACCGGGTGACGACGCCGATCCGGACCGCCCGGCGCTGATACCGCCCTGGCCCGTCCTCACCCGGCACGGCCACCCGCTGCACGGGCCCCGGCACGGGCTCCGACACGCGTCCCGGCCCGAACCACCGCCCGAACCGCCGCACGGATCGCAGCACGAGCCACCGCGCGAGTCACCGGACGAGTCGCCGCACGACTCCCGTCCCGGCCCCCGGCGGCCGGAGGCCGCGACGCCACCCGACGCTCCCGGCACCCACGCCCACTGGCGGGACGCCGGCCGGGTGCCGCCCGGCCGCGAGCCCGCCGAGCTGGGCTTCTGCGCCTCGGGCGGCGGTATCCGCTCGGCCTGCGTCACGCTCGGCGCACTCCAGGCCCTGCGCCCGTGGCTGAAACGGGCCCGCTACCTGGTCTCCGTCTCCGGCGGCGGGTACACCGTGGGCGCGCTGCAGCTCGCGCTCAGCGACTCCGCGCCCGGCAGCCCGGTGCGCGCCGTCTCGGGCCTGACGGCCGACACGGTGCTGGAGCCCGGCTCCCCGGAGGAGGACCACCTCCGCCGCCACAGCAAGTACATCGCCGACGGCACCGGCGAGTGGCTGGTCGCCCTCGGCACGCTGCTGCGCGGCGTGCTCTCGGCGCTCAGCCTGCTGCTGGCCGCCGTCCTGGTGCTCGGCCTCGGCCTCAGCCGCTTCTACCACGCCGTCCCGCTCGCCGACCTGGACGCACTGGCCGCCGCCGGCCTGCGCCACCCGGGCGCCGTGCCGGGCGGGTTGGAGTTCCGCGCCCCCGCGTTGGCCGCCCTCGGCGTGCTGCTGGGCGCGGCGGCCTGCTGCTGGCTGCTGTGGCTGCTGGCCTTCCCACCACTCGGCTGGCACGCGCTGCTGCCGCGCACGCTGCGCCGGCTCAACTACGCCGCGCTCGCGCTGGCCGGGCTGCTGGCCCTCGGGGTGCTGGCGGTGCCGGGGCTGGCCTGGGGCGCGGTCCGGCTCCAACAGGCGCTGGCGGCCGGGCCGCAACTGACCGGCGCGGGGCTCAGCCTGACCGTGGTGCTCAGCTACCTCGCCCTGCTGCTCGGCATACTCTGGCGCGACCGCCGGGCGATCGGCGGCGGCGTGCGCGCGGCCGCCGGGGCGCTGCGCGGCGCGGGCCGGCTCGGCGGCGGGCTGACCGCCAACCTCCCGCAGTACCTGGTGGTCTGGGCCGCCCTCAGTGCCCTGACGGCCGGCGCGCTGCTGGCCCTCGGCTGGGCGGTCGCCACCGGGTACGCCTGGCCGACGGCCGTCCAGGTGCTGCTGCCGCTGGTGCTCGGCGCGGTCGGGCTCAACCTCGACCAGACCTGGATGAGCCTGCACCCGTTCTACCGGCTGCGCCTGGCCTCGGCCTTCGCCGTCCGCCGGGTCACCGAGGGCGGCCGCTCGCTCGCCCGCCCGTACGACTTCCACCGGGAGCAGACCTGGCTGAGCCACTACGGCGCCCGGCACCCCGACTTCCCCCAGGTGATCTTCTCGGCGGCGGCCAACCTGTCCGGCAACTCCCGTACCCCGCCCGGCCGTCGGGCGGTCTCCTTCTCCCTCTCGTACGACTACGTGGGCGGCCCGGACATCGGCTACGCGCGCACCGACCTGCTGGAGCGGCGGACGCGTCGGCACATCGCCCGGGACCTCACCGTGCAGTCCGCGATGGCCGTCTCCGGCGCTGCCTTCTCCTCCGCGATGGGCCGCCAGTCCAAGGTCTACCAGGGCCTGTTCGCGGTCACCAACGCCCGGCTCGGGACGTGGCTGCCCAACCCGGCGGAGCTCGGCCCGGCCTGGTCCGGCACGCCTGACTGGCGTCGCGCCGGGCAGCCCGCCGTACGCCGGCTGCCCTACCAACTCCGCGAGCTGACCGGCCGGTTCCCGGCGGACGACCGCTTCCTGCTCACCACCGACGGCGGGCACTACGAGAATCTCGGGCTGGTCGAACTGCTGCGGCACCGGGTCCGGACGGCGGTGAGCATCGACGCCAGCGGGGACTCCGGCTGCGCCGCCAACCTGGCCGCCGCGATCACCCTGGCCCGCGAGGAGCTCGGCATCGTCATCACCCTGCACCGGCCGGAGCTGTTGATCCCGGGCAGCGCCACCAGCGCCGACGGGGCCGGCACCGATGGCGGAACTCCCCTGCGCGGGCTGGCGGCCCAGCTCTCCGAACGGCTCTCGGCCCGGGGCGTGATCACCGGGGATGTCCACTACCCGGCCATCGACGGCGAGCCCGACTCCGAACGGCACGGCACGCTGATCGTCCTCCAGGCGGTGCTGACCGCCGACATGCCGTACGAGCTGCAGTCCTACGCGGTGGCCCACCCGGCCTTCCCGAACGACGGCACCAGCGACCAGTGGTTCGACCACCAGCAGTTCGACGCCTACCAGACGCTCGGCCGCTACCTGGGCGAGCAGGCCGGACCGGTGATCGAACGGGCGCTGTCCGCCGCTGCGGCCGCCGCCACCGCACCTGCGCCCACACCCGCACCCCCACCCGTGCCCGCGCAGCCGCGCGGTGGGCCGCCCGCAGCATCCGAGCCGCCCGCCGGGGACCGGACCGAGAGCTGAACAGAACGCTGAGCAGAGGGCTGAGCCGGCGCCCCTGGCCGGGGCGCCGCGTCTCCCGTCCACAAGGCGCAACAGGCGGCAACAAACGGGCGCCCCGGCTTGACTTCGTCCGACCGGCTCGGAAAAGATCCGGGGCATGGACTCCGGCACCACTCTGGTTTGCCGCCTGCACGTCGATCTGCGACGCCAGGCGAGTTCCATCTGTGCCTGTTGACCCTGTTCCACTTCGCCGGTTCCGCCCTGTGACCACTGCCAGGGCCCGCACCGTGCAGCCGTACCCGCAGTCCTGAAACCCGCCCGCCCGGCGGCACCGCACGTGCCGTGCCCGGCCGGGTGCGGGCCGCTCCGCCGGCCCGCGCCCGTCACCGCCACGTCGCAGCAGCCGCAACCACGGCCGCAACAGCCGCACCCCGCGGCCCCGCCGCCGGATCCGAGCGCCCCTCCCGACGTTCCCGCCGCACCCGAGGACGCCCCATGAGCCTGGACCTCGCAACCGAGAACCCGACCCGCAGCCCCGAGCCACCCCCAGCCGCCGACCCCACCGGAGACCCCACCGCCGTCCCAGCCACCGGCTCCGCCGCAGACCCAGCCACCGACCCCGCACGGCCCCCGCTCAGCCCGAGCACCCTGCGGACCGTGGTCCGGGAGCTGGCCGAGCGGCCCGACCAGTGGATCCACCTGGTCCGGCTCTCCACCGAGGAGCGCTGGTACCAGCGACTGGTCGCCGAGGACGACCACGAGGTCTGGCTGATCAGCTGGCTGCCCGGCCAGTCGACCGGCTTCCACGACCACGGCGGCTCGCGCGGTGCGTTCACCGTCGCGCTCGGCGAGTTGGAGGAGCTGTCCCTCGGCGGCCCGGACCAGGGCCTGCTGATCCGCAGGGTCCCGGCCGGCACGGCCCGCGCCTTCGGCCCGGAGTACGTGCACGACGTGCGCAACACCGCCTCGGGCCCGGCCGTCACCCTGCACGCCTACTCGCCCCCGCTGAGCTCGATGGCGCACTACGACCTGCGGGCCGGCGGGCTCGTCCGCACCTCTGAGGAAGGACCGGAGCAATGGTGACCACGATCGACGACCTGGTGGAGCGGGCCCGCGAGGGCGTCCACCGCCCGCGCGCCCGGGAGGCGTACCAGGCCCAGCTGGACGGCGCGCTGCTGGTGGACATCCGTCCGGCGGCGCAGCGGGCCGCCGAGGGCGGCATCCCGGGCGCGCTGGTCATCGAGCGCAACGTGCTGGAGTGGCGGCTCGACCCCACGGGCAGTCACCGCATCCCCGAGGCCTCGGGCTACGACGTCGAGGTGATCGTGGTCTGCTCCGAGGGCTATGCCTCCAGCCTGGCCGCGGCCTCGCTGCGCGAGCTCGGGCTGCACCGGGCGACCGATCTCGACGGCGGTTTCGTCGGCTGGGCGGCGTCCGGGCTGCCGACCCGTCCGGGCGGCTGAACCCTCGGGCCCGAGGTCACGAGGGGTGTTCCCGGGCGGCTGAGCCCGGGTCACCTCACGGGGCACCGGGCCGCCGGGCCGGGAGTCATGCCGCGTGCCGGGCGGTAAATCAGGGACAGGAGATGATGCAGGTCATAATCTGATCAGAGTTTCCGCCGGTCCGAAGCTGGGCAGCCAGGCGGGCGGAAGAACGCCCGGGCGGTGCGACCGCCGCCAACCGAACGACCCGAAAGACCGACCGACACAGGCGCCGCCTCCCCGGGGCGCCCTGACGAGGAAACACTCCGTGATCAGATTCGAGGGCGCCGGCAAGCGCCACCCAGACGGCACCATCGCGGTCGAGGGACTGGACCTGGAAGTCCCGACCGGTCGGATAACCGTCCTGGTCGGGCCCTCCGGGTGCGGCAAGACCACCCTTCTGCGCATGGTCAACCGGATGGTCGAGCCCACCTCGGGCCGGGTGCTGCTGGACGGCACCGACGTCGCCGAACTGGAACCCGCCAAGCTGCGCCGAGGCATCGGGTACGTGATCCAGCAGGCGGGGCTGTTCCCGCACCGCAAGGTGATCGACAACATCGCCACCGTCCCCTACCTGCTCGGCTGGGACCGCAAGAAGGCCCGGGCCCGGGCCGCCGAACTGCTGGAGCTGGTCGGCCTCGCCCCCGAGACCGCCAAGCGCTACCCGTTCCAGCTGTCCGGCGGCCAGCAGCAGCGGGTCGGCGTGGCCCGGGCGCTGGCCGCCGACCCGCCAGTGCTGCTGATGGACGAACCGTTCAGCGCCGTCGACCCGGTGGTGCGGGCCGGCCTCCAGGAGGAACTGCTGCGCCTGCAGTCCGAGCTGCACAAGACCGTGCTGTTCGTCACCCACGACATCGAGGAGGCCGTCCGGCTCGGCGACCAGGTCGTGGTGCTGCGCGAGCACGGCCGGATCGCCCAGCTGGCCGACCCGCACACCCTGCTGACCGCCCCCGCGGACGACGGCGTGGCCGCTTTCCTCGGCCGCGACCGGGGCCTGCGCGGCCTGGGCCTGCGGCCCGCGAAGGCCGTCGAGCTCCGCCCGATCGAGGACGGACTCCGCCACGGGGGCTGGGAGTTGGCCCTGGACGACGAGCGCCGCCCGATCGGCTGGATCGACCGTGCCGCCGGGGCCACCGAACTGCGGCCGGCCGCCGGCTACCGCCCGGACACCGACACCCTGCGCGCCGCCCTGGACGCCGCCGTGCTCTCCCCCGCCGGGGTCGCGGTCGCGCTGGACGCCGACGGCCGGGCGGTCGGCACCGCGGGCCGGGAGGCCGTCCTGGCCGCGCTCACGCCGGTCGCCCTCACCAAGGCGAACCGGGCGGCCGTGACGGACAAGGCGGCCGTGACGGACGAGGCGGACGGGGCGCACGAGGCGGACCAGGCAGACGAAGCGCTCCCGCAGTCCCCGACGGACGGAGCCGACGGTGGACGATGAACCGATCGTCCGCTGGTACTGGATCGGCGACCACCTCGGCTACCTCGGCAACCTGCTCGCCGACCACGCCGTGATCGCCCTGGTCCCGGTGCTCATCGGCCTGCTGCTGGCGGTTCCGCTCGGCCTGGCCTGCGCCCGCTTCCCCCGGCTCTACCAGCCGCTGTCCGCCGTCTTCAACATCGTCTACGCGCTGCCCTCACTGGCCGTCTTCGTGGTGCTGATCCCGTACACCGGGCTCGCCACCCAGGCGACCGTGATGATCCCGCTCACCTTCTACGCCCTCGCCGTCCTGCTGCCGACCACGGTGGACGGGCTGCGCGCCGTCCCGGACTCCGTCCGGCAGGCCGCCACCGCGATGGGGTACGGGCCCTGGCACCGGCTGACCGCCGTCGAACTGCCCGCCGCCGTGCCGTACCTGATCGCCGGGCTGCGGGTCGCGGCGGTGTCCAGCATCTCGCTGGCCAGCGTCGGCGCCCTGATCGGCCGCGGTGGGCTGGGCTACCTGTTCATCGACGGGTTCCAGCGGACCTTCCCGACCCCGATCGTGGCCGGGATCGTGCTGATCGCCGTGCTGGCGCTGGCCGTCGACCTGCTGCTGGTGGCCGCCCGCCGGCTGCTCGCGCCGTGGGCCGTCCGGGAGCAGGGGGCGGGCTCGTGAACTGGCTGAACTGGCTGAGCGACTTCTTCTCCGCCCCGGACCGCCGCAGCGGCCCGGACTCGATCGTGCACCGGGTCTCCGAGCACCTGCTGCTCTCCGGCGAGGCCCTGCTCTTCGCGGCGCTGCTGGCCGTCCCGCTCGGGCTGCTGATCGGCTACACCGGGCGCGGCGTCACGGTGGTCACCGCGCTGGCGGGGGCCGCCCGCGCCCTGCCCACTCTGGGCCTGGTCACGCTCGCGGTGCTGCTCGCCGGGGTCGGCGACACCGCCGTCCTGTTCCCGCTGGTCGCCCTGGCCGCGCCGCCGCTGCTGGTGGCGGCCGTCGAGGGGGTGCGCGGCACCGATCCGGACGTCCGGGACGCCGCGCGCGGGATCGGCCTGACCCACCCGCAGGTGCTGTTCCAGGTCTGCCTGCCCTCCTCCGCGCCGACCCTGCTGGCGGGCTTCCGGACCGCGACCGTCCAGGTGATCGCGACCGCCACGGTGGCCGCCTACGTCGGGCTGGGCGGCCTGGGCCGCTACGTCATCGACGGGCTGGCCACCCGGCAGTACGCGGTGACCGTGGGCGGCGCGCTGCTGGTGGTGCTGCTCGCGGTCGGTGCCCAACTGTTCTTCGCCCTGCTCGCCCGGTTCGCGCTCCCGCCCGGGGTGCGCGCCCAGCGCCGGACCCGCTGAGGCCCCTCCCTGCTTCTCTCTCCCATTCGCTCCGGAAGGACAACTGTCATCATGTCGACATTCAGCGGAAGCCGCCGCGCCGTACTCCTCGGCACCCTCGCCGCACTCGCCCTGGGCGCCACCGCCTGCGGCTCCTCGGGCAGCAGCGACCCGCTCGGCGGCGGGTCGAGCGCCTCCGCCGGTGCCACGGCCTCCGGCGGTGCCGCCTCGGGCGGCTCCGGTGGTTCCGGTGGTTCCGGCGGGACCGTGGTGGTCGGCTCGGCGAACTTCCCGGAGAACGTGCTGCTCGGCTCGATCTACTCGCAGGCCCTCAAGGCCAAGGGCGTCAAGGTCCAGGAGAAGTTCAACATCGGCAGCCGCGAGGTGCTCTACGGGCAGCTGCAGAGCGGCAACCTGACCGTCCTGCCCGAGTACAACGGCGCGCTGCTCGCGTACCTGGACGCCAAGAACACCGCCGTCACCACCCCGGACGTGAACGCGGCGCTGACCAAGGCACTGCCCGCCTCGCTGGCCATCCTCGACTCCTCCCCCGCGGAGGACAAGGACTCGCTCAGCGTCACCCAGGAGACCGCCGACAAGTACAGCCTCAAGAGCATCACGGACCTCGCGGCCAAGGCCGGCGAGTTCACCATCGGCGGTCCGCCGGAGTTCAAGACCCGCCGCGAGCAGCAGTTCAAGGACGTCTACGGGCTGACCTTCAAGGAGTGGAAGCCCACCGCCGACACCACCGCGAACGCGCTCAAGGACGGCAGCATCCAGGTCGGCAACGTGTTCACCACCGACCCGAAGATCGTCCAGTACAAGCTGGTGCCGCTGAGCGACCCGAAGAACGTCTTCGGCGCGCAGAACGTCACCCCGCTGGTCAACAAGGCGGGCGTGGACGCCAACGCGACGGCGGCGCTCAACGCGGTGTCGGCCAAGCTCGACACGGCCGGGCTGACGGCGCTGATGAAGCGGGTCTCGGTCGACAAGGAGGACCCGTCGGCGGTGGCCAAGGACTGGCTGAAGAGCAACGGGCTGGGCTGACGGTCCGACCTAGCCGTCCGCCGCCCGACTCGGCCCGGCCCTGCCCTGCCCGGGAATCGGCGGGCGGTGGACAGCGGACAGCGGACAGCGGCACGGCGGGCGGCGGCACGGAGGGGCTTCCTCCGGGGCCGCCGTTCGCCGTTTCCGCGCCCTTCGCAGCAGTCCCACCGGACCTTCCCTTCTACGCCGCGAACATGACAGTGTGGCGCCATGCGCACTCGTCTCCTCGCCGCCTCCCTCACGGCACTCGCCGCGGTGAGCCTCGCTGCCTGCTCCAGTTCCGCTTCGAGCTCGGGCTCCGGCTCGAGCTCGGGCTCCGGCTCGAGCTCGGCCAAGGCCACCGTCGCGGCCGGCTCCCCCACCGCCGCCGCCACCGCCGACGCCACCGCCACGGCCTCGGCAGGCGCCCCGGCACCCGCGACGGCCGCACCGTCCGCACCCGCCGACCCGGGCTCCACGCCCGGCGCGGACGGCTCGGCCCCGGCCAAGCCCGCACCGCCCGCCGACGCCGGCCTGCCTGCCAAGCCGGACGCCGACCTGACCGGCAAGGTGGTCGCCGCACTGAACGCGATCGACCCGGCGATCGTCGGCGGCAAGCCCGACCAGGTGGTGGAACAGGCCCGCAAGCAGTGCCAGGCGCTGTACCAGTACCCCAAGGACAAGGCGAAGCTGGCCCAACTGGCCGACCAGCACTTCACCTCGCCCGAGCATCCGCAGGGCTTCGGACCGGACACGGCCGCGAAGATCGACGACGCGCTGCGTGCCACCCTCTGCCCGGCGGCGCGCTGACGCCTCCCGCACCACCCCCGAACCGCCCGGTGTCCTGAGCTCCGGGCAGCCGTGGCCGCGCCCCGTCCGCCGGGTGCGCGGCCATCGGCGTCCCCGCCCTTCGACGGCCGGGGCCGTCCGCTGACGAACTGTTAGCTCTCTTGACAGACCAGTGGTCTAGTCCAAACATAAGCATGTCGATCCGACCGGGATGCACTGTGGGGGTGTGACCACCGGCGGCTGAGGCACTGCCCTGCCCTGCTCCGCTCCACCCCCGCTCCCTACGGCGTGCGCACCTCTCGCACCGCCGCCCGCCTCCACGCGAGGCGGCGGGCTCCGCACGCCCTCACGTCCGCATCGAACGCCCCCTGCACCCGATTCCCCGCACTCGATTCCCCGCACCCGATCCCCGGCCCCGGACGTCCGCACGGTCGACCCCACACGACCACCGGACGCCCCACGGCCCGCACGCCCCAACATCCTCCCCCACCACGTCTGTTGGAGAATCCATGCGTCTTCGCAGAACCCTCCGGGCCGCGCTGACGGCCTGCGTCACACTGGCTGCCTCGGCCGGTCTGGTCGCCACCGGGACGGGCTCCGCCCAGGCCGCCACCCCGCTCCCCAGCCGGGTCTTCGCGCCCTACTTCGAGTCCTGGACCGGCCAGAGCCCCGCCACCCTGGCCGCCCAGTCCGGCGCCAAGTACCTGACGATGGCCTTCCTCCAGGCCGCCACCAAGGGCTCCTGCACCCCGTACTGGAACGGCGACACCTCAAAGCCGGTGTCCTCCTCCACCTTCGGCGCCGACATCGCCACCATCCGCGCCAACGGCGGGGACGTGATCCCCTCCTTCGGCGGCTACACCGCCGACAACACCGGCACCGAACTGGCCGACAGCTGCACCGACGTCAACCAGATCGCGGCCGCCTACGAGAACCTGATCACCACCTACGACATCAGCCGGATCGACCTCGACATCGAGGACAACTCGCTGACCAACACGGCCGGCATCGACCGCCGGAACAAGGCGATCAAGGTCGTGCAGGACTGGGCCGCAGCCAACGGGCGCAACGTGCAGTTCTCCTACACGCTGCCGACCACCACCAGCGGGCTGGCCGACAACGGCCTCGCGGTGCTGCGCAACGCCGTCAGCAACAAGGCGCGGATCGACGTCGTCAACATGATGACCTTCGACTACTACGACAACGCCACCCACGACATGGCGGCGGACACCCAGACCTCGGCGCAGGGCCTGTACAACCAGCTGGCCCAGCTCTACCCGGCCAAGTCCCCCTCACAGCTGTGGGGTTCGATCGGGATCATCGAGATGGTCGGCATCGACGACTTCGGCGCGGCCGAGACCTTCACGGTCGCCAACGCCACCACCGTGTACAACTGGGCGGTGTCGAAGGGCATCAACACGCTGTCCTTCTGGGCGCTCCAGCGCGACAACGGCAGTTGCCCGGGCAAGGGCGGGGACGACTCCTGCTCCGGGATCAACCAGAACACCTGGGACTTCACCCACATCTTCGCGCCCTTCACCGGCGGATCGACGGTGACCAACGACTTCTCGGTCGCGGTGAACCCGAACTCCGCCACCGTGAAGGCGGGTTCGTCGACCTCGGCGGCGATCGCGACGGCGGTCACGGCGGGCTCGGCACAGAACGTCAACCTCTCGGTCAGCGGCGCCCCGGCCGGTGTCACCGCCACCGTCACCCCCGGCAGCGTCACCGCCGGAAACGGCGCCACCCTGAACATCGCCACCACCTCGGGCACCGCGGCGGGCACCTACCCGCTGACCGTGACGGCCACCGCGCCCTCCGGCAGCCACACGGCGACCTACTCGCTTACCGTCACCGGCACGGCCCCGTCGACCGGCCTGGTCAACGGTGACCTGGAGACCGGCAAGGCGGCCCCCTGGACCTGCCAGAGCGGTGGCGGCATCGTGACCACGCCGGTCCACTCCGGCTCGTACGCACTGCAGGCCGCGGCCTCCGCGAGCCAGACCGGCGACTGCACCCAGACCCTGACGCTCAAGCCCAACACCAGCTACACGCTGAGCGGTTGGGTGCAGGGCAACTACGCCTACCTGGGCGTCAGCGGTGGCGCCAACGCCAGCACCTGGACCATCTCCTCGGGCTGGACCAAGCTCTCCGTCCCCTTCACCACCGACGCCTCCGGCAGCGTCACGGTGTACCTGCACGGCTGGTACGGGCAGGGCAGCGTCTACGGGGACGACTTCTCGATCTCCTGAGCGACGGGCGACAGCTGGCAGATGACAGCTGACAAGTAACAGATAACAGAAAACAGATAACGGATAACAGCTGACAGATTTCAACATCTGTCAGCTGTTATCCGTCTGTCGTCATCTGTCAGGCCCGCTCGGTCGCCCCCTCTGCCCCCTCCGCCGCCTCCCGCAGCCGCCCCGGCCGGCACAGCGCCGCGTACGTCGCCAGCGCCAGCGCACCGCAGCCCAGCACCACCAGCGCGAGCAGGGTCGCCGACGGTCGCCCGCCGAGGCTGCTCAACGGCGCGACCACCGCGCCGCACAGGAAGTTGCCCGTCCCCAGCAGCGCCGAGGCCGTCCCGGCCGCCTGCGGCTCCACCAGGCTCAGCGCCTGCGCCGCCGTGTTCGGCAGCACCACCCCGAGACTGCCCATCAGCACGAACAGCGGCGGGCAGAACCCGGCCAACCCGAAGTCCCACACCGTGGTCAGCAACACCAGAGCCGCCCCGGCCGCGACAGCCGTCCCGAGCCCGGCCAGCATCAGCGACCGCGCGGCGAAGCGCGGCGCCAGCACCCGCCCGTTCAGCTGGGTCATCACCACGATGGAGAGCGAGTTCAGCCCGAACAGCAGGCTGTAGGTCTGCGGGGACACCTGGTAGACGTGCTGGAGGACCGTCGACGACCCGCTGATGTACCCGAACAGTGCGCCGAACGCCAGCGAGCTGGTCAACGCCAGTCCCAGGAAGGGCCGGTGGCTCAGCAGCCGCGCCATCGTGCGCAGCGTCGCGCCCACCCCGCCGCCGTCCCGGGCCTGCGGCGGCAGGCTCTCGCGCAGCGCGCCGAACGCGGCCAGGGTGAGCAGCAGCCCGAGCGCCGTGAGCGCCCCGAAGGTGCCGCGCCAGGAGGTGAAGCGCATCAGCTGCGCCCCGATGATCGGGGCGAGGATCGGTGCCAGTCCGGAGATCAGCGCGATCGAGGCGAGGAAGCGCAGCATTGCCACGCCCTGGAAGCGGTCCCGGGCGACGGCCCGTCCGATGACCAGTCCGGCCGACCCGGCCGCGCCCTGGACGAAGCGGGCCGCGATCAGCACCGACAGGTTCGGCGCGAACACGCACACCACGCTGGACAGGGTGTAGACGACCAGCCCGGCGAGCAGCGGCGGACGGCGCCCGAAGCGGTCGCTGAGCGGCCCGAAGAGCAGTTGCCCGGCCGCGACCCCGATCATCGAGAAGGTGAGGGTGAGCTGGACGGCGGCCGGTTCGGCGACCAGGTCGTCTGCGATCGCGGGCAGGCCGGGCAGGTAGAGGTCGGTGGTGAGCGGGCCGAGCGCGGTGAGGCCTCCGAGGACGACGACGGTGGCCCGGCCGGCGGCTGCCGACCTGCCGGACGCCGGGGCCTGGACCTGGGCTGAGGCTGGAGCTGGGGCTGGATCGGTCGACGTGTCGTCGGTGGGACCGACGGTCGGGCCGGGCATGGCTCTCCTAACGGACGCGGTGACGCGGGGTTCGTTCGCGGTCCGTCCTATCGCAGCACCTCGGGCGCGACGACGGCAGGGGTGCACCGGGACGGATCCGCCCACCGGCCGATCCACAGCACGCGCACGACGAAGGCCCGCCCGCACCTTCCGGTGCCCGGCGGGCCGTTCGTTCCCTGGTCAGGACAGCTGATCCGGGATCAGCGCCCGGTCAACGCCCGATCAGCACCCTCAGTGCTTGGCGACCTGCTCGGCGCGAAGGGCCGCCTGCAGCGTCGCGCCGTCCTGCCACGCGTAGAGCTGGTTGCCGGTGAGCGTCACATTGTAGTGCCCGCAGGTGCCGCTGGCCTTGGCCGCGATGCCCTCCGGGAACCAGCCCGCCTTGAGCGAGACCGGCACCGGGTGCGGCCCCTTGCCCGGCACCCCGGTGTTGCAGCCGGCGGGCAGCCGGCCCTCGGGGAGGGTGGCCCGCAGCAGCCGGTCGTCGCCGGTGGTGGACATCAGGTACCTGACCGAGGAGGCGTTGTCGGGCAGCCAGGTCGGCACCGAGCGGCGTTCGGCCTTGGCCTGCGAGCCGCTGTCGAACGCGGCCTGCTCCTGGTGACGCCCGTCGTACCACTCGGACACCCGCGGGCCGACTGCCACCGCTGCCACGGCGACGGCCATGCCGGTGCCCGCGACTCCCAGCGCGACCTTGCTCACGATGCCCTTCATGCCTGGCTGCCCTCTCCGTGTGCGGTGCCGATGCGTCCGGTGTGCCCGGTACGTCCGATGCCTGTGCTGCGTGCTGTGCGCCTGCTGCGTGCGGCGCCCGTGCTGCGTCCGGTGCGGCCGGGACCGCCGCCGGCCCGTCCGCGACCCGTCCGGGCTGAACGGTCCGCCGTCCGGGTGTATCCATGGTGGCGCGGACCGACCTTCCGGATCGTCACCACCAGGTCGCGATCGTGCATCCAACCCACGGGGTACCGTCTCCACCTTCAGGCGTACGTCCGTGGGGCCGGCCCCGGAGGCAGGCGGGTGCCGCTCCGGCGCTCGGGCCGCCACGCCGGGCCCGGGTACGTCCCGAGCCCCGATCGAGCCTGACGCAGGCTGGGCCCCGCCGCAGCCCGGTGTGCTGCACCCGGGGCACCGGCCCGCGGGCGGGCATGGGCCGGGCGCGCGACGAACGGGGGCGGGGCGCCGGGTCAGACGGTCGCGGGGACCGGCCGGGCGACGGGGAAGGGGCGGCCGTCCAGGGTCCAGTGCGGGTCGATCGGGCGCAGCAGCGAGGCATACACCTGGGCGGCCACGTCGGGGTGGCGGATCTCGCCGGTGGGCGGGCCGGCCGGGATGTCGTGCCCGGCGCAGGCGACCCAGGCGGTCCGCTCCTCGACGGTACGGCCGCCGTGGCCGCCGGCGTCGACGTGCCCGTGGTCGGTGACCACGATGACGGTCCACTGCTCCTGCGGGTAGTCCTCCCGGCCGCGGACGGCGTCGAGCAGCCGGCCGAGGCGCTCGTCGGCGGTGCGCATGGAGGCGCGGTACTCCTCGCCGCAGCCGAGGAAGTGGGCGGTCTCGTCCACGGCGCCCAGGTAGACGAAGGAGGCCTCGGGGTCGGCGGTGCCGAGGACGTGGACGGCCTCCCGGGTGACCTCCTCGTCGACGGTCTCCCAAGCCTCGGGGGTGTCCTCGGCAGGAGCCACGTAGGAGAGCCTGCCGGGGGCGCGAAAGAGCGGCCCGCCGGACTCGTTGATCATCAGCGGGTCCCAGCCGGCCGCGACGAAGGTGCGGCGGCGGTCGCCGCGGTTGAGGCGGGTGGCGAAGTCGGGGAAGACGTCCAGCCGGTTGCCGCCGAGGTGGTTGCCCCAGACGCCGTGCTTGGCGGGCTCGACGCCGGTCACGATGGTGGCCCAGCACGGTCCGGACATCGTCGGGGTGGAGTCCGCGACGGTCACCGGCACCAGGAACCCGGCCTCGGCAACCTCCTGGAGGCGCGGCATCGGCACCTGGGCGAGGTAGTCGTGGCGGACTCCGTCGATCCCGACCACGAGGACGCGGGGGCGGGGCCACTGGACTGCGGACATGGTGGGGCTTCCTCTCGGTCGTGCACACCCGGCCGCGCCCGCCGAGGGCGCCGCCGACCGCGCCATGCTTCACGGCCGGCCGTACCGGTCGGCGACGGGGCGCCGAACAGCAGGTGTCCGTGAGGTGTCGGGAGCCGAAGCGGGCGTGGCGGCCGCCCGTGCGTGCCTCCCCGTCGGGCAGGAACACCCGGTACTCGGCGGCGATGGCCACCGGCTCGCTGACCAGGACGGGGGTGTCCGGGCCGATCCGCTCGCCGGTGCGGGGCAGCCGGTGCCGTCCGGGTGGACGGCGGGCGGAAAGGACCTGTCGGCGGGCGGCTTGGCGAAGGCCGGGTGACGCGGCGTCCAGGCAGGCGAGCCGGCAGGCGAGCAGGACGGGCGCGCGCAGGGCCGTCAGCCCTCCGGCCGGAACTCGTGCACGACCTCGATCCGGCCGACGATGTGCCGGTTGAACTCCGCCAACTCCTCCGCCGGGACCCAGAGTTCGAGGATCGTCCGGCCACCGGCCCGCTGCACCGGGTAGCGGGCGAGGAAGTCCGTCTCCACCTCGAAGCGGGTGACGTAGCCGACGCCGGAGGCGGGCACGTTCCAGTCGCGGGCGATCCGGACCGCGTAGTCCTCGTTCAGCACGGGGTAGAAGATCGGCTGCTCGGGCAGCCGGGCCGGCCAGGCACGCCAGTCGGCGGCCTCGACCAGGGCCAGTTCCTGCGGGCCGGTGGGGCGCCAGAGGGTGGTGGTCGGGGGCTGCTGCCGGGCGGGCTGACTGGTCATGGCGGGACGGTAGCCGGGCCGCGAGGGGCCCGGCCACCGGTTATTCGCTGCTCAGGGTGGGTGGACGGCTCGTCAGCGGTAGGCGGACTCACCGGTGATGGCCTCACCGAGGACCAGGGTGTGGATCTCGCTGGTGCCCTCGTAGGTGAGCACCGACTCCAGGTTGTTGGCGTGCCGCAGCACCGGGTACTCGGTGGTGATGCCGTTGGCGCCGAGGACGGTCCGGGCGCTGCGGGCGATCTCCAGCGCGGTGCGCACGTTGTTGAGCTTGCCGAAGCTGACGTGCGGCGGGCGGGCCGCGCCCTCCTCCTTGAGCCGGCCGATCCGCAGGGCCACCAAATACGCCTTCTCGACCTCCAGCATCATCTCGACCAGCTTCTGCTGGGTCAGCTGGAAGCCGGCGATCGGGCGGTCGAACTGGATCCGGCTCTTCGCGTAGTCCAGGGCGGCGGTGTAGCAGTCGCGGGCGGCGCCGACGGTGCCCCAGAGGATGCCGTAGCGGGCCTCGTTGAGGGAGGAGAGCGGGCCGCGCAGGCCGGTGACGCCGGGCAGCACGGCGTCGGCGGGCAGCACCACCTCGTCGAAGGCCAGCTCGCTGGTGACGGAGGCGCGCAGGGAGAGCTTGCCGTGCACGTCGGTCGCGGTCAGGCCGCGGGTGCCGCGCTCGACCAGGAAGCCGCGCACGCCCTCCTCGGTCTGCGCCCAGACCACGGCGACGTCGGCGATGCTGCCGTTGGTGATCCACATCTTGCTGCCGGACAGCACCCAGTCGCCGCCCTCGCCGCCCTTGCCGCCCTTGCGGACCGCCCGGGTGCGCATGTTCGCCGGGTCCGAGCCGAAGTCGGGCTCGGTGAGGCCGAAGCAGCCGATCAGCTCACCGGCCGCCATGCCGGGCAGCCAGCGCTGCTTCTGCTCCTCCGAGCCGAAGGCGTGGATCGAGCGCATCGCCAGCGAGCCCTGGACCGAGACGAAGCTGCGCAGCCCCGAGTCGGCCGCCTCCAGTTCCATGCAGGCGACCCCGTACGCCACCGCGTCGGCGCCCGCGCAGCCGTAGCCGTCGAGGTGCATGCCGAGCACGCCCAGCGCGCCGAGTTCGGGGGCGAGTTCGCGGGCCGGGAAGACACCGCGCTCGAACCAGTCGCCGATGTGCGGGCGGATCCGCTCCTCGGTGAACCGGCGGACGGTGTCGCGGACCAGCCGCTCCTCGTCGGTCAGGAGGTCGCCGACCGCGAGCAGGTCGGCCGGGTCGATCCGGGTCGGCTTCGGCATTGAAGCTCCTTGTAGTCTCGGCGGGACATCGGCGAGTATTCCGCAACCCGCCCGGTCAGGGACCGACGGGAGCGAGTGAGGAAGGCGACATGTCCGGCACCGGGTACGTGGTCGACGAGGTGACGGCCGAGGAACTGGACTCCTCGGTCGCCGAGTTCGCCGGGCTGCTGACGGAGACCGTCGACGGCGGTGCCTCGGTCGGCTTCCTCGCCCCGCTGGAGCCGGGCGAGTCCGTGGCGTGGTGGCGGGCGCTGGTCCCGGAGCTCGCGGCCGGCCGGCTGGTGCTGTGGACCGCCCGGGCGGCGGCCGACGGGCGGCTCGCCGGGACGGTGCAGCTGCGGCCGGCCACGACGGCGAACGGGCGGCACCGGGGCGAGGTGGCCAAGCTGATGGTGCACCCGGCGGACCGCGGGCAGCGGCTGGCCGGGCGGCTGCTGGCGGCGCTGGAGGAGCGGGCGGCGGGCTCGGGGATCCGGCTACTGGTGCTGGACACCGTGACGGGCAGCCCGGCCGAGCGGATGTACGAGGCGGAGGGCTGGACCCGGGTCGGCTCGGTGCCCGACTACGCGGCCGACACGACCGGCGTGCTGCAGCCGACCACCATCTTCTTCAAGTCGCTGGTGCGCTGACGGCTCGGGCGGGCCGAACGGGAACGGCCGATTCGAGCGCGAACGGCCGGTACGAATCCGAACGGCCGGTACGGAACACGGAAGGGGAGGCGGGACATGGCACGTTGGGCGCTGGTCGTCGAGGAGACGGTGGGCATCGGCAAGGACCGGACCTGGGGCAACAAGGTGCTCGGCGAGGTCGAGGGCACCCGGGAGGAGGCCGTCGCGGAGCTGCGGCGGATCGTCCCGACCTACACCCCGGAGCACCCCATGAGCAGCCGGCAGCAGACACTGCTGCGGGACGGGGACACCTACCTGCTGATCTCGCGGGGGAGCATGCGGGACTACCACTGTGTGTTCAAGGTGTGGGAGCTGCTGTGGGACAGCAAGCGGCCCGAGGTGCAGGCGGAGCGGTTGACGAGTGACGACTGACGACTGACAGATGACAGCGAACAGATAACAGATTTCGAAATCTGTTATCTGTTCGCTGAATACTGTCAGCCGTTTGCCGTCCGCCGCGCTCGGCCTGCCGTCACCCCACCCCGCACAGCCTCAGCACCGCCGCCGTCGCCGCCCCGGCCACGACCACCACCGGGAACGGCGCCCGACGCCAGGCGAGCACACCCGCGACCAGCACCCCCGCCGGGCGGGCCCACCCGGCGAAGCCGTGCCCCTGGGTCAGCGCACCGGTCGCCACCAGTGCGACCAGCAGCACCGCCGCCGCGACGGCCAGCAGGTGCCGGATCCGCGCCGAGAGCGCGAGCCGGTGCCCGAGCAGCGGGCCGGCCACCCGGTAGGCGTACGTCCCGGCGCCCAGCAGCAGGATCGCGTACAGCGGCATCATCGGGCCTCCTCCTTCACGGCCGCCGGGGCGGCCTCCTGCTCCCCCGGTTCAGCCGGTGCCCCAGGTCCGAGCCCCGGTCCGGGCCGCCCGGCGAACAGCAGCCCGACCAGGGCCAGCAGCACCGGCAGCCCGCCCGGCACGAAGGGCGTGGCCGCGACGGCCACCACCGCGCCCACCACCGCGGCCGTACGAGTCGCGCGGTCGGCGAGCGAGGGCAGCACCAGCGCGAGCAGCACGGCCGGGAAGGCGGCGTCCAGCCCGAGCGCGTCGGTGTCACCGATCAGCCCGCCGGCGAGGCCCCCGAGCAGCACCGCGACGTTCCACACCACGAACAGCGAGACCCCGCAGACCCAGAACGCCGCCCGACGGCGGCGCGGTTCGTGCTGCTGCAGCGCGAAGGCCGCACTCTCGTCGGTGAGCATCTGTGCCCCGAACAGCCTTTGCCACCAAGGGCCCTGGAGCACGTCGGCGACCGCGAAGCCGAACGGCAGCAGCCGGGCGTTGAGCACCAGCCCGGTGGTGACGGCCGCGAGCACGCCTCCCCCGGAGAGCACTATGCCGACGGCTGCGAACTGCGAGCCGCCCGCGAAGACCAGGACGGACAGGGCGGTCGGCACCCAGAGCGGCAGGCCGCCGGACACGCTGATCGCGCCGAAGGAGGCGCCGACGAGCGCGTCGGCGACACAGACCAGGGCGATGTCGCGGAGGGTCACATGTTCGAGTGTTCGGAGTAGCGAACGCATGTTCATTAGCGTGAACCCAAGAGTCGATGTTCGTCAAGGCGAACGGAAGGACCGATGTGACGAACGCCCTCGAAGCCCGTAGCGACTCTCCCGGAGGCCGGCCGTGGCAGCATGAACGGCACCACCAGCGGGAAGCCGACCGAAGGAGCCTGGAGAAAGCGTGAGTGGCGAGCATGAGTGACCGGACCACCCGGCCCGAGGGCGCCAACGGCTCCGGCACGGAGCTGATCGGCCAGATCGCCGCGTCCATCCGGCGCGAACGCGAACGCAGCGGCCTGTCGATGGCCGAGCTGGCCCGCCGCGCTGGCATCGCCAAGTCGACGCTCTCGCAGCTGGAGTCGGGCGCGGGCAACCCCAGCGTGGAGACGCTCTGGGCACTGGGGGTCGCGCTGAACGTGCCGTTCAGCCGACTGGTCGACCCGCCGCGCCCCACCGTCAAGGTGCTCCGGGCCGGCGAGGGCCCGGTGACCCACTCCGAGCAGGCCAACTACGCGGCCACAGTACTCTCCTCCTGCCCGCCGAACGCCCGGCGCGACATCTACCGGATCGAGGCCCAGCCGGGCGACACCCGGGCCTCCGAGCCCCACATGCCCGGCACTGTCGAGCACGTGCTGATCGGCTCGGGCCGGGCCCTGGTCGGCCCGACCGAGTCGCCGGTCGAACTCGGCCCGGGCGACTACATCAGCTATCCCGGGGACGCCCCCCACGTGTTCCGCGCACTGGCCCCGGACACCCTCGCGGTGATCGTGATGGAGCACATCTGACGCACCGCCGCCGGCTGCGGCGACTGGCCCCCAGCGGGTGGCGACCGGCGGGCAGCGGGTAGCGGGTAGCGGGTGCGGCCGCGAACAGATGACAGCAAACAGATAACAGCTGACAGATTTCGAAATCTGTCAGCTGTTATCTGTTATCCGTTCGCTGTCACCCGCCGTTCGTCAGCGTCGGCCGCCCACCGCCACCTCCCGGCCCGGAGGCCCGGGCTACCTCAGCAGCCCATCCAGGAACGGGTTCCCGAACACCCGGTGCGGGTCGTACCGGTCGAGCGTGGCGACCGCCTCGTCCCAGCCGGGCCCGCCCCCGGCGCGCAGGCTGTCGGGAATGACCCGGCCGATCAGGTCCTGGTCGGCCCAGGCGGCGTCCGCCGTGTACGCCCACCCCTTGGACCACTCGACCCGCACCCCGGCCCGGGTGCCGTCGAAGGTACGCAGCAGCCACTGCTCCAAGTCCCGGGCGAAGCGCTCCAGTCCGGGCGTGCCGGGGAAGGCGAGGACATCGAGCCAGACCGCGGTGTCCCACTCCGGGCGGTCCGCCCGGGGCCGCAGCGCGGACAGCAACGGGGGCCGGGCCCCGGGGACGCCGGAGTAGGACGGGTCGTCCAGGCCGGTGACCCGGATCTCCACCGCGCCGTTCACCGGGAACTCGCCCCTGGCCTGGTACTCGCCGAGCAACTGCCGGTAGTAGGCGGCGAATTCGCTGACCACCCACTGCAGGTCGGCGCGCTTGGTCAAGATCGCGTAGCCGTTGGCGGTGACGCGCAGCGTGGTGGGCCGGACGTACTGCAGCAGGGCGCGCGAGGGGCCCCAGAGGTCGGAGCGCAGGCCGCCGGCGAGCAGGTGGGTGATCAGGTCGCCGGTGAGCAGGTCGCGCAGCAGTCCGCCGGAGAGCAGGACGTCGGTGAGGTCGCCAGTGAGCGCCACCTTGGCGATCAGGTACTGGAGTTGACCGAACAGCGGGGCCGATCCCCAGGCGCCGGAGACGATTTGGCCGGCCAGTCGGGCGACCGGTTCCGGAATGCTGTCCGAGAAAGGGTAGTTGTAGGGCTGGTCGACGGCCCGGGAGGCGAGCGGCTTGCTCGGGGCGACGGTCCAGGTCTTGAGCCACGGGTAGTCGGTGTAGGCGAACCAGATCGCCTCGACCCGGCCGTCGCGCTCGACGAAGTCGGCGAGGGCGCGCGGGCCACCGCCGCCGCCCAGTACTCCGCCCAACACTCCGCCGAGCAGCCCGCCGCCCCCGGTGGCGGTGCCGGGGCGGGCGAACAGGTCGCTCGCCGGGATGTCCAGCCGACTGACGCAGCGCAGCGGGCGGTCGGCTCCGACGCGCAGCACGACCTCGGTGAGGAAGGCGCGGCCCAGGTGGACCAGGAACGCGGCGCTGTCGGCCTCGGCGCGGTCGAAGGTGCGCAGCGCGTAGCGGCCGGTCGCCGGGTCGAGGACGACGGCGGTGAGCTTGACCACCTGGTTGCTGACCGAGCCGTAGCCGTGCCCGTCCGGGCGCAGTTCGCCGCCGGCGCCGGTGGCGGTGCCGTGGCCGCCGATGGCGAGCACTCCGCCGACGGTGAGGTCGCCCGGCGCCGGGCAGGCCGTCAGGCCGAGGCCCCGGTCGGACAGGTGGGCGAGCAGCGCCTCCATGCTCGCGCCGGTCTGCGCACGCACGGTGGTGGGCGAGTCGGCGGTGACGGCGGTGAGGTACCGGTTGGTGTCCACGAGCAGGACCCGGGCGTCGGCCGGGGTGCCGTTGGCGACGGTGAGCGGCGCCCAGGTGTGCCGGTAGCCGGTGGCGCGAAGCCGCCAGCCGTTGGCGTGCGCCCAGTCGGCGAGGGCCGGGACCTCCTCGGGGGTGCGTGGCGCGCAGGTCCACAGCTGGTCGGTGCGGATCTCGCCGGACCAGTTCTGGAACACCCGCTGGTACAGCTCGGTGCCGGCGGGAAGGCCGGGCGGTACGGGTGTGGCCGCCTCGGCGCTGTCCGGGCCGATGGTTCCGCGCAGCAGCCAGGCAGCGCCGCCGAGCGCCGCGGAGGCGCCGAGCAGTTGTCGCCTGGTCAGGCCGCGGTGGGTGTCGTTGCCGTCGTGTTCTGTGGTCATCCGGTCCGCCCCCTGCATCGGTTCCCCGGGCCGGATCGCGGCGCTCCGGGGCGGTCGGCATCCGCCTGACCCGGTCAGGAGCGTACGAAGTGCCGTACGACAGTTTGAAGCGTTCCGGCCGGGATCTCACTCGTTCGAGTGATCATGGCGCGAACGGGCGAGACCCGTCCACTGTCCACTCCGTCCGCGCCGAGCTGCCCCGGCGGTAGTCGCGCCGCCTCCGGCAGGGCCGGGTTCAGCGTGGCGCCGCGAGGGCGGCCTCCGCGTAACGCTGCCACCGGTCGGCCGCCGTACCGGGCAGGCAGACCCAGTCCTTCATCGGTCGCCCGCCCGCCGGGTCGAACAGGTGCGCCCCCGTCAGGGCGAGCGCCTCCGCGTGCTCCGCCGATTCCCGGCCGAGCCGGCAGACAAGTTCGTCCCCGTGCAACCCGGCGAAGGCCTTGCCGTCGGTGTCTTTCAGACAGGGCATGCCGAACATCTTGGAGCGGTGGGCGCCCCGGGGCGCCAGTTCGTCAGCGATCGCCTCGTAGCGGGTGGCGGCGGCATCGTTGCTGTTCATGCCGCCATGGTGGGGCTCGGTGTGGCGGGCGTCCAGCCTGGCCGGACCGGGTTCCCGGCCCTTGCCCAGCTCCTCGCCGGCCGCATAGGTTGATCTTGACCCCCGCCCCCACCTGCCCGGAGGCCCCGCCATGCCCTTGTCCGCGCCGCTGACCGTCACCGTGGCCCAGCCCCTCTGCGCCGAGCGCGGCCGCCCGGACACCCTGGCCGTCAACGTCGAGCGGCACGCCGAGGCCGTCCGGGCGGCGGGGACCCGCCTGGTGGTGTTCCCCGAGCTGTCGCTGACCGGCTACGACCTGGCCGCCCCCGCCGTCGACCCGGCCGACCCGCGGCTCGCCCCGCTGGTCGAGGCCTGCGCCGCCACCGGCGCCCTCGCGCTGGTCGGCGCGCCGGTAGCGGAGGCCGACGGGCACGAGTCGATCGCCACCCTGGCGGTCACCGGCCAGAGCGCCACCGTCGTCTACCGGAAGATGCGCCTGCACGGCGAGGGCGAGCCCGACCGCTTCACCCCGGGCGAGAAGCCCGTCGTGCTGGAGCTGGACGGGCTGCGGCTGGGCCTCGCGGTCTGCGCCGACGCCGCCGACCCGACGCACGCCGAGGAGACCGCCGCGCTCGGCATCGACGCCTACGTCGCCTCCACCCTGTACGGCCCGGGCGCCGCGCAGGCCGAGCGGCGGGACGGGCACTGCCGGGCGCGCGCCACCGCGCACGGGGTCTGGGTCGTGCTGTCCACGTCCGCGGGGTCCACCGGCGAGTACCCGGACAGCTCGGGCGGTTCCGGGATCTGGGCACCCGACGGATCGTCCGTCGCCCAGGCCGGCACCGAGCCGGGCGAGCTGGTCCGCGCCGAGCTGCCCCGGCGCTAGGGCGTGTCTGACAATTCCCGCCGGGCGCGCGACGCCGGGGCACGCACCTCGCCGCGTTGTCGTCAGTCGCCGATGCTCCGCATGGACTCCC